>JAVBPT010000065.1:0-32998 GCA_031549455.1 Eubacteriales bacterium | reverse complement strand
TCCTTTTATATATGATCATTTTGCCTATACGGATTATGAGCTTGGATTAATCCATGTGCGAAAGGATAAAAAGTATGGTTTTATCAGTCTAGATGGAGTGGAAAAAATACCATTTATCTACGACGGACCGGGTTGGTTTTCAGAGGACCTTGCAGTATTGGGAAAAGAGGGAAAGTACGGATTCATTGATCCATCCGGAAAAGAAGTCATCCCATTTATCTATGACTATGCAAATAGTTTCTATGGTGGGGTGGCCTTAGTGCAAAAAGACGGCGTAGAGAGCTATGTAAACAGAGAGGGAAAAGTGATAGATTATGATCCTAAAAAGACGTTTACTTTTAACTTGGTTTTAAACTATGAACCCAAAGAGGGCATAAATGAGAATTATACAGAGAAGCAAAAGAATGCCTATAGAGAGATGTATGCACTTTTATCTCAGGACATGGATCTATTTTTAAATGGAAACGAAACGTTGATGCAGTTTGATCAGGATCCGCCGGCAGATTTTAGATCGGGGGTATATAGCATTTTTGTTGAATTCTATAAGCTGTACAATGATGATATTCCGATCGCGGTTGTATCAAAAGGATACTATGAGGGAGGCCGGACTTTTATTTATGCATATTTAAATGGGGAGTATAAAGAGCTGCAATCGATAGAGGCTGCATATGAGTTTTATAAAGACCAAAGAGGAAGAATCTTTTTGCAAGAAGGATCAGAAGCCTATGCAACGGGTATATACCTCTCTTATTTGGAACAACGAAGCTTTAAAAGGGTGGGAATCTACGAAGAGGTATTCGGAGGTTATAGGATGAATCTAACGCCAAATCACTACGAGCTCAATTATGATATTTTGGGGATACTACGGTCACCTAAGGGGTTAGACAGCTCCTTACAAAAGGTGGAAGCGTTAAATACAGCTGAATTGTATGCCATGATAAAAGAAAATCTGAAATAAGAATCAAAAAACACCTTCATAATTCTATGTACTTTGTCAATACTAAGCATAGTGGAGGTGTTTTTATGTTAAAGAAAGTTTTAATGATCGTGATTATTGTATTCGTTTTAATCGTAGCCTTGGGTTGCACAAAGCAAGAGGAAGAAGAGGAGACAGATGAAACCACGGGAGAGCAGACGGAGGAACTGAGTCTCGTAAAAAAGACCAAAAAGGAGGGGGCGCTCACGATCGAGTATCCTGAGGCAAGTGGGCTTACGAGCAATCAAAAGGATCTCTTAAACAATTCGGTTCAAAACTTTTTGGATCACGTGATCCAAGAAGTAAAGGATAGTAAGATAGAACAGATTGGCTACATCATTAGTTATAAAGATACGAGCGAGCTCTCTCTAATTTTTCAAGGGAAAAAGGAGATGGGGGGAGAGGATGGAGAGTATTTAAACTCGTTTAATTATGATCTTTCCAAAAACAAGAGAGTCACTTTAGATACGTATATCGATTTAAAAGACAACGAGAATAAAGAAAAATTGAATCGGTTTTTGGCCAGAGAAAGCGGTGAGCAGCTTGGAAAAGAGATTGTTTATCAAAAGGGAATGGAGTTTTACTTTGAGAACATGAATGATGAGAAAAATGTCGTATTCTATCTCAAGGAAAAGGAAGAAGATTTAGAATATAAGAAGATACGGGCATTGGAAGAGGATGTTCAGATGTATACCATAGATGAGTTGAGTAAGAAGTAGGCAATGAAAAAAAGAATCCTAAATCTTCTTTTTTTTGAAGCCTTCTTCACTTTTATATTTGGTGTGTTTGTCTATCTTTCAAATGCAAATGAGAGTGATACCGTTCTCTCTAAAACTAACCTAAAAAATATGAATGCGGAAATGAGTTCGATCGCAAAGAAACAACTTGAGGTGGAAAACAATATTGTCAGTAAATTTCCGTTTTACGAGCAAATTTTGAAAGGATATGAAAGGGCGAACCTCATTTCCAACCAGTTTTTGTATTCGAACTTTAAACAAAATTTTTTGATTCCAATCAGCACAGAAAAGAATATTTATGCGGATCAAAATTTTCGGGTTTTAATCCGCAAATATCCCATGGAGAATGCTGAGGAGGAGTTCCGAAGAAGGATGGAACTCTTTGATGCGATCTATAGGGGACTTGAGGGAACGAATATAAACTTCAGCGTTTACGCGATAAGTGGCTTATACACTTCTTTTGCAATATTTGATTTTAATACGGAAATCACATCTCCCTATCAGTACGGAGAACGTTTTAAACAAACTTTTTGGGGAAGGATTCATCACGACTATCTAAAGATTGCAGGCTTTAAAACCTATCAGAAATATTTTTTCAAAACGGATCATCACCTTACCATTTTTGGAGCTTATGAGGTTTATAAAGACCTGCTAGAGCTGCTCAATGTCAAACAAAGACCGCTTCCGAAGTCATTTTATAAAGTGATGGGTGTTCAGTTTAGGGGAGCAAACGCAAGGACAGCTGTCATCAATGACATTTTTGATCAGTTCTATGATATCGAGTTCGAGTTGCCCTTTGAGATTTATCTAAATGGGGAGAAGATTACCTATGATGAGATCTCAAAAAAGAACTTATACCACAACGGCGTCTTCTCGTTAGATGAGTATGCCAATCATTATGCAGAATATTTTCACAGTGACTATGCTGAGCTAGAATATATCTTTCAAAACGATACGAATAGAAATCTTCTGATCATAGGAGACTCCTATACCAATAACATGGAGCATCTAATCGCTTCCCATTTTGATAAGACTTATGTAATCGACTTAAGACATTACGAGGAGGCTTTTGGGGAAAAATTTGAGCTTAGAGAGTATATAGGGAAAAGAGGAGTAACGGATGTACTCTTCTTGATGTCAGCAAACAACATCTATTTTGAGTCGGGCAGTATCGAGCTCTACTAGGGGTGATAAAATGGTTTTTTCTAGTCTGATCTTTTTATTTATCTTTTTACCTATCTTTTTACTGGTTTATAAATTGACACCCACGGTTGCTTATAAAAACATGGTTTTATTTATTTTTTCCATCATTTTCTATGCGTGGGGGGAACCAAGTTACATTTTTCTGATTCTTTTTCTGATTGCTTTTAATTATATTTTGGCGAGGCAAATTGAGGCGGACGAAAAAGCAGGAAAAGCCAACCTCATTTTTTCACTTGTTGTCAATGTGGGTGTGCTTTTTATCTTTAAATATCTAAATTTTCTGATCTCCAATCTAAATTTTATTTTTGGGTTGGAACTAAGTAGCGTGAATCTAAAGCTACCCATTGGAATCTCTTTTTTTACCTTTCAGATCATTTCATATTTAATCGATGTCTATAGAAAAGAGGTAAAGGCACAAAAAAATATTCTAAATTTGGGCGCTTATATTATCGCCTTTCCGCAGCTGATTGCTGGTCCAATTGTTCGATATAGCACGATAGAAAAGCAACTGGAAGGAAGAACGGAAAGTCTCAAAAACTTTACCTCGGGGAGCAGAAGATTTATTATCGGACTATCCAAAAAGGTTCTCATTGCCAATGCCATGGCAGAGGTGGTGGAAACGATTTTAAGATATGAGGCATTTGAATACAAGGCAATCGGAAGCATTCTAATGATTGTGTGTTATACCTTTCAGATCTACTTTGACTTTAGCGGGTATTCAGATATGGCAATTGGTCTTGGGCGGATGCTTGGGTTTCACTATCTAGAAAACTTCAATTATCCTTATGCAGCTAGTAGCATTACTGAGTTCTGGAGAAGATGGCATATCTCGCTGGGCAGTTTCTTTAAGGATTATGTTTATATTCCTTTAGGAGGAAACAGGGTATCTAAAAGACGTTGGATTTTAAATATATTCATCGTCTGGGGTTTTACCGGACTCTGGCATGGAGCAAGTTGGAATTTTGTTCTTTGGGGGTTCTACTATGCGCTCCTTCTGGTGATTGAAAAGATTTCAAAGGGCATTTTTGAGATATCAAGCTTCTTAAAACATATTATAACGCTTATGCTGGTGATGTTTGGGTGGGCGCTCTTTCGACTCGAAGATCTCGCGCAACTCAAAGAGTTTGTCTATAGTCTTCTAGGATCATACGGCTTAGGAAGCATAGAGGTGATTGCACATATGGTGATTATAAGTATGAGAAACTTATTCAGTCTTATCTGTGCATTTTTATTCTCAATGCCGATAATTGAATGGGGCATGAAAAAAGCGGGAAATCGAGTGGGGGCGGTTATCGCACTAGACTTTTCACTCCTTCTTCTCCTTGCGCTGTCCACGGTTTACCTTCTGGTTGGATCCTTTAACCCCTTCATCTATTTTCGGTTTTAGTGTTGACAGCAGGGTTTATCGTTATATAATTATTTTATATGGAGGAAAATATGAAATTTGATCTTTCCCAATTTGATAAGCTTAGAGAGGATATTGTTCATATTGAAAAAGAGATTGAACTGGAAACGGAAAAAAATAAAGAGCTAGTGGAGAACAATATTGGGATTTTGTCGCCTATAAAGCTCAATATCCAGATTGCACAGAATGAGGGACTTTATACCCTTTATGGGGGAATGAACGTGACCCTGAGTCTTAGCTGTGATCGTTGTCTAAAAGAGTTTACAAGAGACTTTGAGTTTTCGATAGTGGAGAAGTATTCAAAGGAACGGATAGATGATGAATGTGAAGTGTTGGAAGCAAATGAGATTGATATTGATCAAGCGGTGGTAAGAGGTATTTTGGGAAGCCTTCCAATGAAAATTCTTTGTGATGGTGACTGCATGGGAATAGAGGGGGTAGAGATAAACCCAAAGGATGAGAACCCATTTGACATTCTAAAGCAGACTAAATTCTAAAAAAAGAAGAGGCCGAGGCCTCTTTTAAGGTGTATGCGCGTGCTTACTTTCTTAGAATATGCTTTCCCAGGAGTACGGCATTTATAACCAGCGTAGTTAATCCTATTAGGAAGCAGACGATGTGACCAGGAAGAGCCCCGGGGTCGCTAAGAGAAGTTATGATTATCGACACATAGGCGCTGAGCGTTGAGAGAATAGAGGCGACCATGCCGAGGATAATCAGACGGCTAGGATTGAATAGCCAAGTTAAGAGGATAATTGCGAGACCTACCAAGGCGGATATCGCGGCGATAAGTGGAAATAGGACATTCAGATCCACTGTCACTAGCATTTTTTACACGCACCTTTCAATATTTTTTCTTTATAAGCCAAGACGGTACTGCATGATGGATATAAAGAAAATAAAAAATAGTGTATAACGGTTACGATTATAACACATTACTCACTATTTGTCAAATTTTACCATATCTAATAAGCGACAATAATACCTCGTTCTTGGGCATACATACTGCTGATTCCTGCAGTGTTTACAATAATGATATCCTTAAACTGGTACCCCTTTTCAAGCACCATCTCTTTAATCTTATTTGCAAGGTCTAGCGCATTACAATGCGCAATGGCTAGGATTCGCTCGGAAAGCTCAAGGCCTTGTTCCGCCATCATCTCCACCAGTCTGGTCATGGAATGCTGTTTCCCACGAATCTTTTCAGAAACCGCAATCTCACCTTCTTCACCCTTCATAATCGGAACGATCTTGAATAGATTCGCGATTAGCGCTTTTGCTTTGGACATCCTTCCGTTTTTAACCAGGTTATTGAAGTCATCAATGATAAAGAAGGTCCGCATGGATTGGATGTATTCCTCTACCTTTTTCACGATATCATAGTCGGGTAGGTTTTGTTTGATACACTCATTAATCTTTAAGGATATGAGTGTTTCTCCGCAAGAAGCAGAGAAAGAGTCAAACACGTGTACAAACTTGTTTTTACACTCAGAAAGAAATAGGTCCTTGGCAACCATTGCACTATTATAAGAGCCGCTGAGCTTTTTGGAGAGTGTCACCACAAAAATGCTACTCGCGTCTTTAAATTTATTGAAAGCATCAATAAACTCTTGTGGAGAAGGGCAGGTGCTCTGAGCTCCCTTTATACTTCTCTTAATGTGTTCCATCATGGTTGGAAGGTCAATGTGTTCGTCATCTCGGTATTCCTTTTCCTCCACGATGATGTTAAGAGGAACAATGATTGTTCCAGTTTCATTTTTTATCTCTTCATTTAAATCGCAACAGCTGTCTGCTACAATCACCATGTTTTCTTTAGACATAATGCCTCCATAATTTAAGCAAATTATAATATATATTTTAAAATTGTCAAACATATAATCAAAAACCATTGAAAATCCAAAAAAAGTACTTTATAATAAAAATAAAGTATTGGGGCACATATGAAGATAGAAAAGATGGCGGCGACCGATGCAACCGGAATGGTCAAAACGGAAAATAGTGTTCAAAAAAGTGATTTTGCCTTTACTTTAAAAGGAAAGCTAGAAGAGGCAGAGTTTGACGCGCAGCTAAAGGCCATGGTTGAAAAGATCAACGAGCAGGGCGATGTGATCTCTGAGCACATGGATATTAAGGATGTAATGAAATATAAGGACATGATTAAGGATTTTATTAACGAGGTGGTGACACATACTCATAAATTTTCAAAAGAGAATTTTTTAGACAAACGGGGAAGACATAAAGTATATGGGATTATTAGACTAGTAGATAAGGAGCTGGATGAGCTTGCACAAGAGGTGTTGCAGGAAGAGAAGAGCCACATCAATATTTTGGATCATATCGATGAGATTAGAGGATTACTACTGGATATCTTGACTTAGAAGGAGAAAAAATGAACAAGATTGCAATGGATCTGGATTTTATTAAAATTTTCAAAATGGATGAAGAACAGATGGTTGAGGAACTAAAAAAGTTGAAAGAGCTAGGCATTATGGCCCTTATTTTACCATATGAAATTTTTATTAATAAAGAATTGATGAGCTTTAAGGAGATCTTATTAAAAGCTTTGAGCGCTGTTCAATTTGAGCTCTATCTAAAAGTGGGATCTGTCAAAAAGTATGACACCACCTTTAAATCAGATAAGATTCTTCTGGAGTCTATTGTGATCCACAAACAGTTTGTCTTCAACACCTTTGATCTTCTGTCTAAGTATGGATTGGAAAATGGGATGAAAGTGATTTATGAAGGGGGAGCCTGTTCAGATGGGAACACAGCACTCCACCTTGATAAAAATATCATGTTTTTTAGAGAAATGGCCAACACACTCGGAAAGATCAAAGTGGACATTCTAATCGAAACCTTACAGACGGACATTGCGAAAGGAAGAAGAGTGGGAGATCGCTGGCAAGATCTTGAAATTATGATGCGCAATATCGAAAATGAAAACTTTGGTATTTGTTGGAATATGAAAAATACAAGGGTAAATTATTTGGAGTACAATGACAGAATGTTACCACAAAAGCAGATCAATGAACGAATTAAAATGTCTACTTTTAGCAACGTAAATGCTTATATAAAGGAGAGAAGACCTTTTAATGTGGAGCTTCAGATTGAGGAGCTGAAATATTTGATTAGCATTGAATATGCAGGCGTACTTCACCTGGAATATATTTATTCCATGATTGAGGAGATGAATGTTTCCTACCAAAATGTATATGATAGTGTGGAGTATCTAAAATATGTTATTCACTATTTTATTTATGAAAAAGAAAAAAATGGTCTGGTGATTAACTATGGTATGGACCAATTGAAAAGAAAGTATGTAAGGAGACGATTTAAAGAGGATGCACTGGCGATTATTCAGGGATATCGGCATAAGTTTAGGAACATTGAAATCTCCGAAAACGATATTAAGCTAATTATGGGAGAAAAAGTCGACTTTAAGATCGGGGAAGAGTACAAGATTATGCTTCGCGTAAAGGACCGGGCAATCGAGTTATTATGTGTTCTAATCATCATTCGGAATGATGTGGAGAATTATGAATATGTGTTTAAAATAGAAGATATGGATAGGGATACCTGTAAGAAGATAGTTGAAATGGTCTATTCGGTTGAATCATAGTCCTGAATTAATTTAGGACTATTTTGCTGGAAAAAAAGTTTTTTTTATGATATATTTGCACTATGAATAGGAGAGAGCCATGGACTTAAAGCAGGAAATTCAAGACTATGTTCCGTTCTGCGAACAGGAAGAGAAGGACAAGGGGGTTATGCTTCAATATTTGGATACCTTTAGCGATGTGGCAAAAAGAGAAAATACATTTGGGCATCTTACAGCCACCGCTTGGATCACCAACCAGAAGCGCGATAAAATATTGATGGTACACCATAATATTTATGACGAATGGAGCTGGGTAGGCGGACATGCGGATGGGGAGGTTGACTTGCTAAAAGTGGCAATGAGAGAGGCGATGGAGGAGACCGGAATTCAAAATATTAGACCGATTACAGAGAAGATTTTTACGCTAGATGTTTTATCGGTGTTTGGGCACACAAAAAAAGAGCAGTATGTTTCAGCTCACCAACATCTGAACTTAACCTATTTTTTTGAAGCATCTGAGGAGGATGAGTTAAAAATAAAAAGGGATGAGAACAGTGGTGTAAGATGGCTGGCGAAGGATGAGGTGTTAGACTGTAAGAGAGAGCCGTACATGAGGCGAATTTATGAGAAGGCTCTTCAAAAGATGGAAACGCTATGAAACGAGTGATGCATGTAGACATGAACTCCTTCTTTGCATCTTGTGAACAGGCAGAAAATGTTGAATTAGTAGGAAAGAAAATTGCGGTTGCAGGAGACCCAAAGAAAAGACATGGTATCATTCTGGCAGCAAGTTATGAGGCCAAGAGAGTGGGCGTCAAAACCACCATGTCCATCTGGAGGGCAATGGAAATCTGCAAAGATCTCATTGTTATACCATGTCACCATCATCTCTACTATGAGTATTCCACCAAGGTAATGAGCATCCTAAGAGAGTATACTCCGGTATTAGAACAAACATCCGTGGATGAAGCGTATCTAGATTTGAATCAGACAGAAGTCATTTATCCTGATCTTTTAAAACTAGCAAAGGAGATACAAGATCGAATATTGAATGAACTAGGGCTCCCTTGTTCCATTGGTATCTCTGAGAATAAACTTTTGGCTAAAATGGCCTCAGAATATAAGAAACCTTTGGGGATCACAGAAATCTATCGAGAAGATATGGAGAGGACGCTCTATCCAAAAAGTGTATCTGAAATGTATGGAATTGGGAAGAGTACAGAAAAATTTTTAAAATCCATCGGCGTGTTTACAATTGGAGAGCTTGCAAAATATGATGGAGAAGTTTTGAAGTTATACTTGGGAGAAAAGGCAGCAGAGTATCTTATTCGTGCTTGTAATGGTATTGACGATTCGGAGGTAGTACCAAGCGATGAGGTGGATGCCAAAAGTATGGGGAACGAACAAACCTTTAGTCGAGATATTAAAAGTCTCAAGGTTATAAAGCAAAAGCTGCTAGAGCTCTCGGATAAAGTATCCTATAGGCTTCGCAGTGCGCATAAAAAAGCAAAGACGGTTTGTGTTAAAATAAAGTATGCGAATTTTGTAGTGGTAACGAGAAGTAAAACCATACAGGATTATACAAACCTCACAGATACAATCTATGAGGTGGCGGCAGAACTGGTGAGTTATAATCTGAGCACGCTTACGCCCATACGACTTCTTGGGGTGAGTTGTGCCACTCTAATCGATGAGAAAGAACAGTATACCCAACTTTCTCTGGAGCAGGATCCCAGAAAAGAGATGTTGGAAAAAAAGGAAAAGATCGAAAAAAAGTTAGATATCTTAAAGAATAAGTATGGAGAGGGCATTATTAAAAGGGCATGGAGTTTGGAGGAAGAAGATGAGTAAACTATTTGTGGTGGCAACACCCATCGGAAATTTAGAAGATATGACACCCAGGGCGGTCGATGTGATGCGCTCTGTTTCTCTTTTACTGGTGGAGGATACAAGATGGACGATCAAGTTACTTAACCATTTTGATATCAAGACAAAGATGGTTTGTTATCATAAGTTCAATGAGAAAAAAAGAAGTGAAGAGATGATCGAACGTATGATACGGGAAAAGCTAGACATCGCGCTTGTAACGGACGCTGGAACCCCTTGCATCTCCGATCCGGGATATGAGATTGTAAAAGAGGCACATGAAAAGGGGATTGAGGTCATTGCTGTGCCAGGTGCGAGTGCGGTGATCACAGCCTTATCCATTTCGGGCTTTGACACATCCAACTTTTGCTTTTATGGCTTTTTGCCTAGAGAAAAGAAAGAGATGGATCAATTATTTGAGAAGATAAAAGTGCAGGATATTCGAACCATCGTTTTATACGAATCACCAAAAAGGATTATCAAAAGTCTGGAAAGGATAAGAACCTATTTGGGGGATATAGAAGTTGCGGTTTTTTCCGATTTAACAAAGCTGTATGAAAGGATTTATAGAGGGGAAATCCAAAAAGTGGCTGAACAGATGACGCTCAACCCAAATGTCGAAAAAGGGGAGTACGTGATTGCGCTAAGAAAGGGACAGGGCAAAAAAGAAGAGACGGTTAAGATATCCATAGAAGCGCTGATAGTGGATAGTATGATGCAAAAGGATCTTCCCCTAAAAGTGGCTTATAAAAATGTGATAGAGCAGTATGGTTATTCGAGGAATGACGTTTATGAAGCCATGATCCGATTAAAAGGATTAAGGTTTTAATCAGAAAAGGAATGGAGAAAAGGGTCATGAGCAAATATGGTTGTTTATGGAAAAATCTTAAGGAGGACAGTGAGAAGGAAATCAAGCTTTCTTTTGAGGAGATACGAGAGATTCTTGGATTTGAACTGGATCATTCGTTTTTAACATATAAAAAAGAGGCCAAGGAATATGGGTATGAAGTCGCAAAAATTTCGATGAAGGAAAAGTGGATCAGGTTTATAAAAATTTAAATTTAAAAATTCCCGTTGGAGGAAAGAGTATGATTGAATTACCAGAGGCGAGAACAATATCTAGGGATTTGAGAAAAGAAATATTGGGGAAAGGGGTTGCTTCGATAGGCGGAAACTTTACGGATCATAAATTTACTTTTTATTATGGTGACCCGAATCAGTATAATAAACAACTTGCCAATAAAAAGGTGACAAACATTATAGATCGAAACTTCTATGTTGAAATAGAGATAGAGGATCATATATTGTTGATGAGAGATGGTGCCAATATTCGATATTATACTGCTGAGTCAGATGCCCCCCAAAAAAGTAAATTATTTATGAAGTTTGGGGATGGCTCCTTTGTCAATGTGACCACCTCTATGGTTGCCTGCATAGGCGTATATAAAAAGGACCGTCCGATTGATAATCCATACTATATGCTAGAAGTAAATGGAGTGGGCGTATTGGATAAAGAATTTAGTTTGAAGTATTTTAAAAATCTTCTCACTGAAAAGACGTTAAAGTTGAGTACAAAAGCATTCTTGGCGACAGGCCAAAGGATTCTTGGAATCGGTAATGGGGTGGTTCAGGATATCTTATATGATGCAAAACTCCATCCAAAGAGAAAGATGAATACAGTGAGTGAGCCGGATGTAGAGAAGCTATATCACTCCGTTTCGAAAGTGATTCACCAAATGGTGAGTCGGGGTGGACGGGATACCGAAAAAAATATTTATGGTGAGGATGGGCAATATAAGACCATTTTAAACAGTAAGCATTATAAGAGCGGTTGTCCTGTGTGTAAAGGCGAGATTAAAAAGGAACAATATTTGGGTGGGAGCGTTTACTATTGCCCAAGTTGCCAGAAATAGGGGAAGCGATTACATGTCTGCTCTTCATATGTCCTTAAGAGGCATTTTATAGTGAGCATAAGTTTATAAAAACACTTGACTTTGACGTGACGGAATAGTTTATACTAATAGAGGTAAGGGGGTATCAAGATGGAATACAAAGTGCATGATCTTTCAAAAATAGCAGGAGTGAGTACGCGTACACTACGTTATTACGATGAGATTGGGATACTGCATCCTAGGGGCACCACAGAGGCGGGTTACCGGTTATACGGGGCCGCTGAGATCGATCGACTACAAGAGATTCTCTTTTACAGAGAACTGGGTGTTGGTTTGGAGGAGATTAGAAAGATACTTGATTCGAAAGATTTTGATCGAGAAAAATCTTTAAAAGGACATCTAGATGCCTTGCTAAAAAAACAGGAGGAATTAGGAATTCTTATTCAAACTGTAAAGAAAACAATCTCTACACTGAAAGGAGAGAAGACAATGAGAGATCAAGAAAAATTTGAAGGCTTTAAGAAGGAAATGCTAGAAGAGAATGAAGCACAATATGGAACGGAAATTCGAGAAAAATATGGGGAGGAAGCGGTAGAAGCATCCAATAAAAAGTTTATGAGTCTAAGCAAAGAACAATTTAAGGAGGCAGAAGATGTACAAAATGAATTTGCAAAGGCTCTAAAAGAGGCGCTTGCAACGGGGGATCCGGCGGGGGAACTTGCTCAGGAGGCATGTGAATTGCATAAAAAATGGTTGTCTTTCTTTGCCAAATATAGCAAAGAATATCATAAAGGGCTTGCGGATATGTATATGGCGGATGAGCGGTTTAAGGCTTATTATGATAAAATAGCAGACGGTGCCTGTGCTTTTTTCCATGACGCAATTATGATCTATTGCCAAAAATAAGAAACCCATAAATCTATGAAGTCTACAAAGAAATTTGTAGATTTTTGTTTTCTGAAAACTATGTGAAAAGCCTTGAAAATTTCAAAGTATATAGTATACTTTTAAGCAAATGGAGGCACAGTGAAACAAGATAAAAGACGTATTCTGATCTTTCTCTCAATCGTCTTTGTGATGGTCTTTTCATTCAGCATCTATGCCTATAAATTCATTTATCTAGAGAGTGATTTTATAAAGCATCGGAATACAAGAGAATTGGTTTTGAGAAAAGAGGTGCATGGAGAGGAAAAGGACAAATTGGAAAATATTCGCATCTTGGCTGTGGGAGACATTATGGTCCATACCCCCCAGCTGGCTGCCCAAAAGACAGCAAGCGGATATGACTTCACAAATAACTTCACACATGTAAAAGAATACATCGAAAATGCAGATATCAAAATCGCCAATCTTGAGACAACACTAGCGGGACCGGGACGTAAATATGATGGCTATCCCATGTTTAATTCACCAGATGAGCTTGTGGATGCCTTAAAATATGCTGGTTTCAATGTACTTTCCATTGTTAACAATCATACGCTTGACACCAAAAGTGCAGGTTTTTTAAGAACCATGAGCGTTTTGAAGGAAAAGGGAGTGCCTTTTATCGGAGCCAGGCAAACAGTAGAAGAAAAAAGGTATACCATTTTGGATGTAAAAGGGATTAAGGTTGGGCTGATTGCTTATACTTATGAGATCCCTGTAAATGGCCTTGTTTCACTAAATGGAAACATTATGCAGGAGGATGTGAAAGAACTCATTAATTATTTTGACTATTATGACTTGCCAACCTATTTTGAAAAAATGGGTGAGGAGATCGACAATATGAGAAATGATGGGGCAGAAATCATTGTATTTTTTCTTCATTTTGGAAATGAGTATGAGTTGAATCCAAACACTTATCAACGAGAGATTGCGGAATTCTTGGCCTCAAAAGAGGTGCAGATTGTCTTTGGATCGCATCCCCATATTATGCAACCCTTTGACACCCTAGGGGATACTGTTGTATTTTACTCACTTGGAAATTTCTTATCCAACCAACGGTATGAAGCAATGGAAAGAAGAGATACGGAAGACGGAATCATTGCAGAAATTAGCTATGAAAAGAATTTCACCAAAAACACACTTAGTTATAAAGCCTCTTCTCTTATTCCAACCTGGGTGAATAAATATCGAAGCGGTGGGAAATATGTATATGAAATCATACCGCTTTTAACGGATGAAAATGGGATTTTAAAGGAAGAATTGGATTTTAAGGATAACAAGATGAGGGCAGAAGGGTCGTTAAAGGCCACAGCAAGTCTAATCCGAAGATCCAATGTCAAAAATGTTAATCTTGTAAAATAGGGAGGGAGTTTTATGGAAGGAATCAGTAAAGAATTAGAGAAAGATTTGGAAATAAAAACAAAGAAAAAAGTTAAAAAAATAGGATTTGGTACTTTTATACTGGTGATGATCCTATTAACCATTATCAACGTCAGTTTTATTTATAGAGATGAAATTGTAGAGTATTTTAAACAGGTTGAGACACATGTCGACGAGGAAGATGAGAAGGTATTTACGTTTGCAAATATGGAAAATAAGAATACGCTTGTACCACTTAATTTAACCGACAAAGACCGTTTTGGAATCATTGAAATCAGTAAGCGAATTAGTGGATCCATTGTATCGATTTCAACAGTAGCCACTACGACAGACTGGTTTAACCGAAGCTATGAGACGGAAAATCAGGGTTCGGGAATCGTTTTTAATATCACAAATGAGAAGATTATGATTGTGACCAACTATCATGTACTTGAGCGAGCTACAAAAGTATCTGTAAAATTTGCAAATGATGCCATTGCCATTGCAAGTTTGGCTGGACAAGACCAAGAGACCGATCTTGCGGTTATTTCTGTTGATCGGGCTGATTTGAGTGAAGAGTCCATTAAGCAACTTTCTGTGGCCAGCTTCGGAGATTCTGAGGAGCTTGAGGTGGGAGAGATGGTGATTGCGATTGGGAATCCAATGGGCGCAGAATTTACAAACACGGTCACAATGGGAATTGTGAGTGCACTAAACAGAAAAATCACCATGACCAATCGAACTTTCAATCTGATTCAAACAGATGCGGCCATCAATCCTGGAAATAGCGGTGGGGCTCTTGTGAACTATAAAGGGGAGGTAATCGGGATCAATTCAATCAAGATTATTGATACACAGATTGAGGGGATTGGATTTGCCATTCCAAGCAATACCATTAAACCGATTGTCGAAGAGCTTGTAAACAAAGGCAATATTTCGAGACCCTTTATAGGTATACAAGGCTCTAATATTACAGATGCTCTTTCGGAGATTTATGAAATTCCAATCGGGGTTTATGTAAGAGGCGTTGTAAAAAATGGCAGTGCTGAAATGGCGGGGATCAAACAAGGGGATGTGATCTTAGAAGTAAACGGGACTAAAATCATAACGATGGATCAGCTGGTTACAGTGATTAATGGGTATAAAGTCGGAGAAACCGTTGATGTTGTTATTTTACGAAATACAAGCCAAAAGAAGACAGTGAAAGTGAAGTTGCAAGATAAGGCGACCGCTGGACTAGCAACAGAATAGAAATAAAAGGAAGCGCGTAAGCGCTCTTTTTATTTGGTCAGCCATTGCCTCAAATATAAGCGATGAGGCTGGATTAAAGAGGTGACGATGCGAAGTTCTTCTTTTGAACAATGGTCCTCGAATTCGATGGATTTTGAGTATATTTTGAATCGATATTTTCCAAGTCGTCAGTATTTAGAAAATAATACTTGAAAAATGGTTTTAAATATACTAGAATAGAATTGTCATGTTGTCATGTTGACAAAACGTTATTAGGAGGAAAAAATGGATAATACATTAAAATTAACGCTTATATTCACGTTATTATCGCTTTTTTCGTTTGCTTTAGGCATTATATATAGAAAAAAAGTTACAGAAGCTAAGAGAGGAAGCGCAGAAAAAGAAGCAGCAGAACTAAAAGCAAATGCGATTCGTGAAGTACAAGCACTCAAATCAAACGCGTTAAAAGACGCAGAGTCCACAAAGAAAGAAATCATACTAGAAGCCAAAGAAGAAAGCATCAAACTAAAAGTAAAAGTGGAAGAGGAAATTAGACAATTAAAAGCGGAAATATCCGATCAAGAAAAAAGAATTTCTCAAAAAGAAGAAGTGATCAATAAGAAGACAGAAAGTATTGAGAAGAAGGAACAAAGTTTAGAGGATAAGAAGAATCATCTTGAGAAGAAGCAGGAAGAGTTAAAAGAGATTCTGGAAAAAGAAAAGGAAGCACTTGAGCAAATATCAAAGTTCTCGCCAGAAGAGGCAAAACAATATCTTCTCAATTCAATTAAAGAAGAAATACGTGGAGATATGAGTAAGATCTTGCGGGAGGAAGAGCTACGGACAAAAGATGAAGCCAATAAGAAAGCAAGAGAAATTATTGTAACTGCAATGCAAAGATGCTCCACAGACTATGTGAGCGAGGCTACAGTGAGTGTGGTTCAGCTCCCAAGTGATGACATGAAAGGCCGAATTATAGGACGTGAGGGAAGAAATATTCGAGCAATCGAGGCGATTACAGGAATTGACCTGATCATCGACGATACACCAGATGCGGTGGTTTTATCGGGATTTGATCCGATAAGACGTGAGATTGCCAGAATGACGCTTGAAAAGTTGATTAATGATGGAAGAATCCATCCAACTAAGATTGAGGAAGCGGTTGAAAAATCAAAACAAGAACTAGAGGAAATTATTAAAGAGGAAAGTAAGAAAGCTTGCTTTGAACTGGGAGTAAACATTGTGGATCCAGAGCTTGCCAAGCTAGTTGGGAAGCTTCGTTTTAGGACCAGTTATGGACAAAATGTGTTAATGCATTCGATAGAGGTGGGAACACTTGCGGGATATATGGCTACGGAGCTTGGCGAGAATGCGCTTCTTGCTAAAAGAGCAGGGCTTCTACATGATATTGGAAAAGCGGTGGATTATGAAAGAGAAGGAACACACGTTGACTTAGGTGTGGATATTTGTAGGAAGTTTGGAGAAAACGATGTGGTGATCAATTCGGTCGCTTCACACCATGGTGATGTAGAGGCTAAGAGTGTAATTGCTACAATTATACAGATTGCAGATGCAATCTCAGCTTCAAGACCAGGGGCGAGAAAAGAAACATTGGAAACCTATGTACAACGATTGAAAAAGTTAGAAGAGATTGGAATGTCTCAAAATGGCGTGGACAAAGTTTTCGCAATACAAGCTGGACGTGAGGTTAGAATTATTGTTGTGCCGGAAGTGGTAAAAGATGACGAAATGCATTTACTTGCTAGAGAAGTGGCCAAGAAAATAGAGGAGTCGGTTGAGTATCCAGGGCAAATAAAAGTAAATGTTGTAAGGGAAACAAGAGCGGTTGATCTTGCTAAGTAACAGGGATGAAAAATAAAAAATTTATAAAAGCAATAGCAAAATACATCATTATTATCGTACTTGAGATTATCGCTCTTGCTTTTTTAATGCATCACTATATCGGTTTCTTAGAATTAGATTATCGTTCCGGAAGAAGAATAGTTTTGGATTTGCAGGAGAAAAAGGGCGAGATGGTTGTTCTTCTGTATCATGACCTAAAGCCAGAGATCAAGGAGGGGGATAATACAAACAGTACCACCACGATCATGAAGTTTGAGCAAGATGTGGTCACCCTAGTTGAACATGGTTATCAATCTTTATCACTTGAAAATTATTATCAAAAAAAGTATGATCCTACAAAAGATTATTTTGTACTCACATTTGATGATGGGTATATTAGTAATTACCAAGATGTTTTTCCGATTTTAAAAAAATATCAAATGTATGCGGACATCTTTATTAATACCAATAGCGTAGACCTAAAGAATCATTTTAATATGAAACAGGCCCAGGAAATGGAAAGATCGGGCCTTGTCAAAATCTATTCTCATTTTACCGAGCATATGGCGGTGGAAAATATGCCGATAGAAGATTTTAAAAAGTACTTGTTGGAGTCTTATTCCTTTTTAGAAGAGAATTTGAGTGCGCCTAGACTCAGAATGTTTGCTTTTCCACATGGGAGATATAACGAGGCAACATATGAGGCAGCTAAATCGCTTGGTACGGTTCTACAATTTGTTCAAGAAGATAAGCTGGGAGAAGAGGATATCAGAGTTCGTGTGCCAATTGAGTATGAAACCGATATCCAAGAGTTATGCAAAGAAAAAACTGTAGATTGATTTCTACAGTTTTATTCGGTGCAATCCCCATTTTCACAGGCGAAGCTTTGACAAATTGTATCTCCCTTTGTTTCAGCAGCATCGGGACTTACTTGTGCAGATATTTTAACATCGTTTAGTGTACAATATGTGCCTGCTTTGTCGTTATAAGAACAGCTTGTGACGTCACATTTTATGTTTTTATTTTCTTTCATCATTATCACCTCACTTAAAGTTTAACCAAAAAAGCTTAGAATATACACATTTGACTTTTATCAAATTAGGATATAAAATGAACAAAAAGGACAAAAAAATGGGAAAAATAATTGATTTTAAAACCAAAGTAGAAGAAGAGACGTTGGAGGAGATAGCAGATGTTATTCGAAGGGATGGTCTGGTTGTATTCCCCACGGAGACGGTTTATGGAATTGGTGCCAATGCTTTGAGTCCAATTGCGATCAAAAAAATTTATGAAGCGAAGGGAAGACCGCAAGATAATCCCATGATTGTTCATATTTCGGATTTTGATATGCTAAGGAGCCTGACAAAGAAAGTCAACGCAACCCAGGAGCGCTTAATGAAGCTTTTTTGGCCAGGGCCGCTCACCATTATTTTTGAAAAAATGGAGGAAATCTCACCTATTGTGACGGGTGGACTTGAAACAATTGCAATCAGAATGCCAAGTAATGAGATTGCGGAGAGGATTATAGCCAAAGCGGCGCTTCCGATTGCTGCACCTAGTGCGAACCTATCCGGAAAACCCAGCGGAACCAATATAGAAGATATTAAAGGAGAGTTGATTGATCGGGTGGATCTTATTGTGGATGGCGGAGATGCACACATAGGACTTGAATCAACGGTGGTAAAGATTGTGGAGGACAAAGTAAAAATATTGAGGCCCGGTAAGGTCACAAGAGAAGAACTCGTAGCACGTGGCTTTAAATTGGTAGAAGAAAATAGTGTATTGGGGAAAGATGAGGCACCTGAATCTCCGGGGATGAAATATAGGCATTATGCTCCCAAGGCAAGGGCTTATCTAGTTGACCATCCCTCTAGAGAAAGACGTCTTGAGACGATCAAAAAAATGGTCATGGAGGAGATGGGGAAGTGCAAAAAGGTTTGCATCATTGGCTGTTTAGAAAACCAAGATGCTTTTCAAGAGATCACTTGCGAGTATATTTCATATGGTTCTTATAAAGACTTAGAGGTTATTTCCCATAATATTTTTTCTTGTCTACGAAAAGCGGATCTAGAAAACGTAGATCTAATTCTAATCGAGGGAGTAGAAACCTTGGGTCTTGGGGGGGCCATCATGAATCGGCTTATAAAGGCCGCAGAAAAAGTTATCCGAGAATAAAACATTTTTAATAAAAAAGCTATCTATTTTGGCTTCTTTTATGGTATAATACTATTTTGTGTAAAAACACCAATCTGAATATGGGAGAAAGAAATGTTAAGAGAAAATATTAGGAATGTAGCAATTATTGCACACGTTGACCATGGTAAGACCACTCTAGTAGATCAATTGCTTAAACAAAGTGGTGCGTTTAGAACGAATGAAGTTGTTCATGAAAGAGTAATGGACTCTGGAGATTTGGAAAAGGAAAGAGGGATTACGATCCTGGCCAAAAACACAGCGGTGTTATATGAAGGGGTCAAGATTAATATTGTGGATACACCAGGGCATGCTGACTTTGGCGGAGAGGTGGAACGGATTCTCATGATGGTGGATGCGGTTTTGCTTCTTGTAGATGCATTTGAGGGTTGTATGCCACAAACGCGATTTGTGCTTAAAAAGGCCCTTCAGCTTGGGAAAGAACCAATTGTTGTGGTCAATAAGATCGATCGCCCCAATGCAAGACCGAATGAAGTTTTGGATGAGGTGTTTGAATTGTTTATAGAACTTGGTGCAACTGACAGACAACTTAATTTTCCGATTGTTTATGCCAGCGGAAGAGAAGGATATGCCACATTGGATTTAAAGGATCAAGGTGTGGATATGAAGCCTCTGTATGAGACTATTTTAAAGCATGTGCCTGCTCCAAACGGAGAATTGGAGGCGCCGGTTCAAATTCTCATTTCAAATATTGATTATGATGACTATATTGGTAGGATTGGGATTGGAAGAGTGGAGCGTGGTAGAATTAAGATAGGAGACCAGGTGGTGATTTGCAAAATAGATGGACAGACCACACAAGCAAAGATCACTCGCCTATACCAATTTGAAGCCTTGAAACGGATGGAGGTAGAAGACGCAGCACTCGGAGATCTGATTGCGGTGGCAGGTCTTTCAGATCTAAACATTGGGGAGACTATTTGCTCTCCTGAACAGGTAGAGGCGCTTGACTTTATAAAGATTGATGAGCCGACAGTATCGATGATGTTTATTGTGAATAACAGTCCATTTGCAGGGCGTGAAGGTAAATTTGTAACCTCGAGAAAACTGAGGGAACGTCTCTTTAAAGAGGTAGAAACCAATGTGAGTATGAGAGTAGAAGAAACTGCCTCGCCGGATACATTTAAAGTGAGCGGAAGAGGGGAGCTTCATCTATCTATTCTGATTGAAACCATGAGGAGACAAGGATATGAGTTCCAGGTTTCTCGTCCGCAGGTGATTATGAAAGAAATTGATGAAAAACTTTGCGAACCGATGGAGCTACTTACGGTGGAAGTTCCAGATTCATACATTGGAGCAGTGATTGAAAAATTAGGACCACGTAAGGCAGAAATGCTCAATATGGAAACGAGAGAAGGGGTGACGCGTATTGAATTCAGGATTCCGGCGAGAGGGCTTATGGGTTATCGTTCCGAATTTTTGACGGATACCAACGGGAATGGAATTCTAAATCATCTATTTGATGGATATGATGAGTATAAGGGTGAGATCAGGCAGCGGGAACAGGGGTCTTTGATTGCATTTGAAGCAGGGGAAAGCACGGGATATGGTCTTTTCAATGCACAGGATCGAGGAAACCTATTTATTGGATCGGGTGTAGAGGTCTATGAAGGTATGATTGTGGGAGCAAACCCAAAAGCTGAGGATTTAGCGGTAAATGTGTGTAAGAAGAAGAATGTCTCCAATATGCGATCAAGTAGCGCAGATGAAGCCTTAAAACTTGTGCCACATGTCGAACTTAGTCTTGAACAATCGCTGGAGTTTATTGCGGAAGATGAGCTTGTAGAGGTGACACCAAAGAGTATAAGACTTAGGAAGACCATCTTATCGAAGGATAGCCGCTATAAGAACAGCAAGAAATAGGAGTGAAGTGTATTCCAAGTGGACTTAACACGGTTTACATAGATTATTGAAAGATATCCGACAAAAGTTGACAGATTTAAAAATATCACTATAATACTTATCAGAATGTAAAAAAGGATGGAAAGATATAATGAAACTAAAAGGGAATTGTTTAATCGCACAATCAGGTGGGCCTACTTCTGTAATCAATGCTTCGCTCTATGGTGTGGCTAAGGAATTACTAGAGGTGGATAGTAGTATAAACATTTATGCTGGTATTTTTGGTGTACAGGGGATCTTAGAGAAAAAGGTTGTAAATCTTTCAAAGTTAAATAAGGAGACATTTGAAAAGATCCGACTTTTGCCTTCTGCAGCTTTTGGTTCTTGCAGATATAAATTATCGGACGATCTTAATAATGAATATCAAGAATTATTTGATATTTTCAAAGAATATGATATTCGATATTTCTTTTATATTGGTGGAAACGATTCCATGGATTCGGCCTATAAAATTAGTCAAATTGCAAAATCAATCGGACATGAGGTTTATGTAATGGGTGTTCCGAAGACAATTGACAATGATCTTTGTTGTACAGATCACACACCTGGTTTTGGAAGCGCCGCAAAATACATTGCCAATGTTACGGCAGAAGTGTTTTATGATATTTCCAGTTATAATAAAAAGCAAGTGGTAGTTATGGAGGCTATGGGAAGAAATGCGGGATGGATCACAGCTGCCTCTAGTATAACGGCGCGTCTTATCCCAAGTATGCAACATTTCATCTACTTGCCAGAAGTTGTATTTGAAAAGGAGAAGTTTCTAAATGAAGTTGAAAGGGCGCTTAAGGTTTCTAAACATGTAGTGGTAGTAGCTTCTGAAGGAATCAAAGACAAAGAAGGAACCTATGTGACGGTGACAGAGAGTGTGGATTCATTTGGACACGTTAGATTGGGCGGTGTGGCCAATGCGCTGAGAGGCATGATTAAATCTTCAATCGATACGGAAGTAAGGCAAATAGAGTTAGGCGTGATGCAACGCTGTGCAATGCACTGTGTATCGGCGGTAGATTTACAAGAATCTGAGGAGATTGGAAGACAAACGGCTAGGTTTGCAATTCAAGGGGAGACTGGATATATGGCCGCCTTCTCGCGAAAGGATACGAAACACTACGAAAGCGAGATTATAAAGGTGGATCTTAGTAAGGTCCGAAATGAAGTGAAGTATGTGCCGGATCACTATATTGGAAAAGATGGGGTTTCAGTTACAGATGAGTGTATCGAATATATCAAACCATTGATTTCTGGAAAAGTGGATGTTTTTGATGAAAGTGGTCTGATTCAGTGTGTCGATATTCACAATTTAAGGGCGGATCTAAAATAAGGATTTGGCAGGAAAAAATATTTTGACTAAAAACCTTGATTTTAATTATTTAATGTGCTAACATATAGACAATAGCATTTTAATGCTCAATTAATTAACAGAAAGGACGGTTTTACTACATGCAAATAACAGATGTAAGAGTACGTAAAATTACTAGTGAATCTAAGATGAAAGCTATTGTTTCAGTAACTTTTGATGGAGAATTTGTTGTTCATGACATTAAAGTTATTGAAGGAGAAAAAGGATTGTTCATAGCAATGCCAAGCAGAAAAATTGTAAACGGAGAATTTAAAGATATTGCTCATCCGATTAATTCAGAAACAAGAGATAAAATTCAAAGAGCAGTTTTAGAAGAATATAATAACACTAGTAGCGAAGTAACTGAAAAGTAGTAAAGAGCATAGTAAGTTAGAACAAATCTCAGTGAGAGTGCTGAGATTTTTTTGTGTTAAATAGGCTTTTTGTTGAATGATACGAAAAAATAGTATATACGAGAAAAAAAGAGAGAAGGGGAAACTGTTTAAATCAGGCTTTATTGCGATTGTAGGAGCGCCGAATGTGGGGAAATCCACGCTGCTTAATTATGTGATCGGACAGAAAATATCCATTGTGAGTAATAAGCCGCAAACCACCAGAAATAAGATTCTGGGTGTTTGTACGGATAAGGATTCGCAGATGGTGTTCTTGGATACTCCCGGAATCCATAAGCCTAAGACAAAGCTCGGAGAGACGATGATTCAATCTGTGGTCGACTCACTTGATGGAGTAGACCTGGTTTTGTTTCTAGTGGAACCGAACAAAAGTGGCAATCATGAAATGGAACTATTGAAAAAGGTTAAAAAACCGATTATTTTGGTGATTAATAAGGTGGATACCATTCGTCAGTCAGAGCTCTTAGAATGCATCCAAAATTATGAAAAAGAGGAGATATTCTCTGAGATTGTACCCATCTCTGCTTTGACCGGGAAAAATGTGGACACTTTAAAAAAGGTAATGATGGGTTACCTGCCAGAGGGACCAAAGTACTACGATGAGGAGACGGTTACGGAGGAGACAGAAAGACAGATTGTCTCTGAGATGATTCGGGAGAAAGCACTCTTATACTTACAAGAGGAGATTCCGCATGGGATTGCGGTATGGATCGACAGCATGAAGGAGGAGAACAAGATTATGAGAATTTCTGCAACAATCTATTGTGAGAGAGAAAGTCATAAAGGCATGATTATCGGCAAATCCGGGGCCATGCTAAAAAAAATCGGTTCAGCTGCCAGGGGAGATATCGAAAAAATGCTAGATCAGAAGGTGTTTCTTGAGCTTTGGGTAAAGGTTAGAGAAAAGTGGCGGGATGATTCAAAAGAGCTAAAAAAACTTGGGTTTGATCGTTCCTAGATTTTTGTTTAAAAATTTCAACCATGGCAATAATAGAACTAGAGGTGATAAAAATGGGTGAACAATTTTGGAAACTATTCGAAGAACCGGGATCAATTGATGCCTATATGGGTTTTAAGGACTTTCGTGATCATCTAGTTGAGGAGGATGAAGTAAGTGAGGGAGATGAGCTAGGGCTGTGAATGCAAAAGCAGTGGTTCTGAAAGAAATACCACTAAAAGAGGAAGACAAAATCATAATTGCTTTTTCGAAAGAGTATGGGAAGATATCGATCTACGCAAAAGGGGCGCGAAAAACCAAAAGCGCTTTTCTTGCGGGGACGCAGGTCTTAACATATTCCAATTTTTATATTCATAAAAAGGAGAATCTAAGTAACGTACTCAAAATAGATCTGGTTGATTCTTACCTGTACATAAAAAATGATATTGAGAAGCTTTATTATGCACTTTATTTTTGCGAGTTTATTGATCATTTGATTATCGAGGAGAATCCTCAAAAGGACCTATTTGGTTTTTTTATTTTTACTTTAGAGTACATGCAACATAAACTGGATCTTAGGCTTATCAAAGTGATTTTTGAAATAAAAATATTATCTCTTTGCGGTTTTATACCAGATGTAGAAAGATGTACTGGATGTGGCAAACTTCTAGATGAAGCCTATTTTGATGAGGAGAATAAGGTTCTTTTGTGTCCGGATTGTGCGGAGAAAAAAGGACTCAGAAAGATAACAAAAACGACGCTGTTTACGCTAAAGTATATCATGCGTAGTGAACTGGGAAAGGTTTTTCACTTTACACTTGATGAGCCTTATTTAAATGAACTTTCATTCATTGGAAACCGATTTAAAAACGAGGTCATTGAGAAAACACTCAATACAGAAAAGTTTTTGACCTAGATGGCATGTTTTTGTTTTTTCCTTAATATACTGCACTAGAGGTGATGCATGTGAAAAGTGGAACAAGTATATTTTGGATAATCTTATTGGTTTTAGTGCTTTTTGTTTTTACACCCATTGTAAAAAATATAGCAGAAGATTGGTACCCATACTATGAGCGTATCATGGAGATAATTGACGAGAATACAAAAATAGAGCCGGAGGTAGAAGAGACAAGGATAGAAGAGCTAAGCCTTTCGGATATAGATAAAAAAGTCACCATTAGGGCCTATAATGACAAGGCGAAGGAGATCTTAAATCTAGACTTGGAGGAGTATGTGTTGGGCGTGGTGGCGGCAGAGATGCCGATTGGTTTTCGGGATGAGGCACTAAAAGCCCAAACCATTCTAGCCAGGACCTACGCGCTTAACAAAATGCAGGCAAGCCTCGCAAGTAATTATGATATCACATTGAGTTATAAAACAGACCAAGCATACACGGATCCTGCAGACCTAAAAAAACAATGGGGTACAAATTATGAGAAGAATTATGAACGGTTAAAGGAAATTGTGGACGGAACAAAAGGGCTCGTGGTAACCTACAACGGGGAACCAATTACGGCGTTTTATCATTCCACAAGTTCTGGTTATACGCAAGGCTCAGAAGATGTTTGGCAGAAGGGTTTTCCGTATCTTGTAAGCGTGGCAAGTACACTCGATACAAGGTCACCCAATTATTCTGAAACAAAAGCCTATAAAAAGGATGAGTTTTTAAATTTGATGAAAAGTAAACTGAAAGTAGAGATTCCGGATAAAGAAACATTTTTTAACAACATTAAGATCTTGGAAAGAAATCAGGCGGGGTATGTTCTAAGGTTTTCTATTGCAGGGAAGACAATTAGCGGAAATGATTTTAGAAATATGCTCGCACTTAGATCCTCTGACTTTGAGATTCAGATTGGTCAGGATGTAAAGATTTCCACAAAAGGATTTGGGCATGGAGTGGGGATGAGCCAATATGGAGCGAATTTTATGGCGGAAGAGGGAAAAAGCTATGACCAGATTATAAAACACTATTATACAGGGGTTGAGATAGAAAAGATGTAGAGGTGAAGAAGATGAAGTTGCTTGTCAAAAATACACATACAGTTTTTGAAGTGCTAAAAGAGATTCTGAAAGAGGGAGATAAAGTGGTAGATGCAACAACTGGGAATGGAAATGATACCCTCAACCTCGCGCAACTCGTAGGGAGCTCAGGAAGGGTGTATGCGTTTGACATACAAGAACAGGCGCTTCAAAATGCAAAAGAAAAACTAGAATTGGAAGGCCTAGAGAGGAGGGTTCAATGGATTTTGGATTCCCATGCGAACTTGTCTATATATGTGAAACAAAAGATTAAGGCGATGATCATGAATTTAGGCTACTTGCCACGTGGGGATGAGAGTATTATAACGAAAAGCGAGAGTAGCATAGAATGTCTAAGAGAGGCCCTCGGTTTATTGGAAGAGAATGGTGTGATTAGCGTGGTAGGATACGTGGAACATCCCGGTGGAGCGGAAGAGGTGAGAGAGGTAGAAGGATTTTTGGCTGGTTTAGATAGCAAGGTATATCAAGTTGTCAAAATATCCAAACCCAACCAGGGAAAGTCTCCCATTTCTTACTTTATTTTTTCTTAAGTACGATAAAGTTAACATAAAAATTTTATGGAAACAAAAGATGCATCGAGTTGGATGCATCTTTTTCTACTCAATTGTAATCTTGTTGGATGTGTCTTTTTTTGCTGCCTTTTGTACCTTAATGCTAAGGATACCATTATCTAGCTTGGCGTTTATATTTTCTCCATTGGCATGCGCTAGATATATACCACGACTTTGGGAAGAAACGTGCGTCTCTTTGTGGATATAGTTTTTCTTCTTTTCGTCAATATGCTCTTCCTTTTTGAGATGAATGATCAGGTTTTGGTTGTTCATTTCAAGATCGATTTCGTTTTTGGCGACACCGGGCATTTCGGCAGTAATAAGGTATTCCGCATCTTTTTCCTCTACATCCACCTTAAAAGTGTCCGTTGTGTTGAAAAAACCATCCACAAGATCATCAAAGTTAGAAACAAATGGATAATGGCTTTTACGGCCCAAAGATGTTAATCCATACATAAAAATCCCTCCTTTAATCGATATTTTATTAGCACTCACTTTGAGTGATTGCTAATTACAATTTAAATATAGCACACATTTTTAAATTTGCAAGCGGTTTTATCAAAAATATTTTTTCCTTGAAAGCACTAAATTATTCTGATAGAATAAAGGAAAAAGAGGTTTTATGAAACGAATTGAGACAAAGGATGAGCGTCTTTTTGACATCTTTCCCCATTTTCAGCAATGGCTTGAAAAATGGAATCAAGAACACTCAACTATTCTGATGGGAATAGAGCGCAAAAAGCGAATGAAAATGCTTCTTTATATTTGTGCAGTGTGTCATAATATAAACTGGGAGTATCTATGTACCCAGTTTATTCAGAAGTTGGATAGTTGGTCTTCCGGATTAGATGAAGCGAAACTGATGAGTATTGAGGAGAGAGACGTGGAAGCATTCTTTTTAACATATCCAAAGAAACATAAAGTGGATGCGAAAAGGCGTGCCAAAATGATTCGAATGCTTGCGACAGAATTAGCAAAAAGAGAATCATTCTTTGATCAAATTTCAAATGCCAGCAGTCTTATAGGAGAAAAAGGCGTCCTATCCATTCTGAACGCCTTACCTGTTTTTTCTGAAGACCCTCTTCACAAAAAGTCGAACCTTTTTGCACAACTGCTCATCGATCTTGATATTGTTCATGTAGATGATGAGGAGAGGATAGAACCGCTTGTGGATTATCATATTATTAGGTTATACTTAAGAACGGGACGAATCAGAGTACTGGATGAGACGTTGAAGCAGAAATTGATGGCAAGGCAAGTTGTAACGGTGGAAGAGGTGACAAGTCTACGATTCGAAATAGCAGAGCAGATAAAAAGATTTTGTGTGAAATATAATAAGAAAATATCTGAGTTAAACACGATAGACTGGAATGTGGCGAGAGAACATTGCACCACAGAAAAGATATATTGCACAGAGGGGTGTATTCTTTCTGAGTATTGTGATAGCTACGGTAAGGGGCTTAGAGAAATGCTGATTGAGCCCATCTGCGACCACGGATTCTATTAAGCTTCTAATTTACGTTCCGCTTTCATATACTGTAAAAGAATCGTTTTAAATGGCGGAGAGAAGAAGATGGCAGATTATCGTAAACAAGATACAATTGCCTTTACAACAGGGGATGTGACGGGAGATGGTAACGTTGATCAGATTTACTTAACTGGTAAGAAGGTGCCTAATGGTGAGCTTTTTGAACAAATCACACTCGTAATAAGGGATGGGAGAACAGGCGTATTTAAAAATATAAAGCTAAAGCAAAATGTGGGCTATCAGCCGACTTTGTTTTTGTGTGACTTCAATGGAGATGGTGTACTAGACATTATGATTCGCATTGACTCGGGAGGGTCAGGCGCCATTACCTATTCGTACATCTATTCTTACGCGAAATCAGATCAAGAGTTACTGTTTGATAGTGAGTACTATAATGAACAATATCAATATACTGTTCGTTACATGGACAATTATTTTGTAAAAATAACCTCAAAAGAAAATGACACAGAATACTTAGTTGACTTATCAAACCGAGAGGACGAATATTTGGATGAGATTTATACGGAGGATGGGGAGCTAAAGAGACCAATTACAGGAGAGGTGGATCCAATTAGTTTGATCCTACCTGGAGATATCAAAAATGATGGAGGATGTCAGCTACTTTTATTTCAGGAAGTGTGGGGGTTATACCATGCGGATGCGTTAGGGTATATAGAGAACTTCCTGTGTTGGGATAAGTATAAACAGAAGTTTGTTTTGATGAACCAGTATTTGGGGATTACTGGAACGGAAACGAAAAAGCGCTCAGATTGAGAGCTACTTTTTGATAGAAGAGAGACCTTTTTTATACGTAAGAGAATCGGTATAAAAACCACTAATCCCAATATTCGTATAGAAAATGAGTTCACCTTCATCATTTACGTCCTTCACGTAGATGAATTTGTTAAGAGTAACGATTCGTTTAACCAAATTTGAATTAAAGTTTCGTTTACTAATGCTAATTGCAAAGAGTTCATTTGCAGAGATGAAGTTCACAATCTCTTCGTTGGTCTTGGTGAGCTCATCCACACAGAGGATAGGAGTATTCATATTGAATACTCTTATATTTTGATAGTCTTCCAACTTATACAGTTCTGGAATCACAATTGTGGCAAGGTCCGGATTTTCTCTTCCAAGGATTCGGAAGAGATCCAGTGTAAAGTCGGCAGTTCCAGTTAGGATAACATAAACATCTTTCTGTTTGGAAACCTCTTTTAAGAAATCGATCAGGGTCATTTCATTCTCTACATTTAAAGCATTGCTAATATAAAATATCTCATTGCGATAGTAAACTTTTGTACTTAGTAGGTTGTACCCATCTTTTATAACACTTTTCAATCTTTCTGAGTAATCATAGTGATCAGTATCGTAGTTGAAGTTGCAAACCAAAAATTGTGGAATAACATTGTTCAGTGCAATGATATTATTATCTAGGATTGGTTTGATCAGATTTTTTTCAGTTACTGAGTTTGAAAGTTTAATCTTTTCCATTAGTTCCTTTGAGATGTTATACAATCGATCCGTTAAATTGGACTTCACCTCTTTGCCTGATGAGCGTAGATAGATTTTGGAATTTTCCAGAATGCTATCTACGGAGGTCAGGAAGATAAAATCTTTATTAATAAAAGACCCAAGTGGCATGAAAGCTGTGCCGCCGATTCCTCTATCAGAATCTTCTGCTATATTTAGAATGTCTTCACCAAAATAAATGGTGTCATTATTGATACCCATAATATTTAAAATAGTTGGTAAAAAATCAATTTGTCCGCAAGTGGTATCGATGGTTTTGGACTCAATAAGACCAGGCATGTGAATGATGAAAGGAATACCAAGCATATCATCATATAGATAAGGTTTTCCCAAATATTCGGTCATATAATCCACATTTTCTGGCACAGAAATGTTTAAACCCTGATGGTCACCATAGATTGCAATAATAGAATTTTCATATAGACCATTTACTTTTAACTTTTCAATAAAACCACCAATCGCGGAGTCTAAGTAGTTAATGTTTTGGATATATCGTCCAAAAAGCGTGTTTTCATGTTTTGAAAGAAGTTCAATATCCGACATGTCGGGGGTGGTATCAAACGGAACGTGTGAAGTAAGCGTAATGATAAAAGCGCCAAACGGAACAGGAAGTTCTTTGAGATAGCTGGCTGTTGTGTCTAGAAAGTCAACATCACAAACGCCCCATCCAATCGTTTTTCCATTTGAATAGTAATCTGATGAGTAAAATTTGTCAAAGCCGATTGCCTTATACATGATCTCACGATTCCAAAATTCCTTTAAGTAACCATGAAAAGCAGAGGTGTAGTAGCCGTTTTCTCTAAGAAGCTTGGTGACACCTCGGTAATAGTTTTTTGGAAAACGAGAATACACGCTTTCCATAATGACTGGATAAAATGAGTTGAGTGTGATAAATTCGGCATCGGATGTATTTCCCCAACCCACTTGCGTAAAATAATTTTTAAAATACAAGGAGTCTTCATTGATGAGACTATTTAAGTTGGGAAGAATCTCCTTATCATTGTAGGTCCTATTCAAAAATATACTCTGCAAGGATTCACACTGAATAATAATCAGGTTTTTATCTTTTGCAACACCGGTATATTCATTGGTTACAATTTCCTTATTTTTTAAAGAATCATATACGTCATATTTCTTTTCATAAATATTGGTACTGCTTCCGGAAAAGAAAGAAGTGATAGAATAAGAAACGATCTCATAGTTAGCAAGACCAGATACCAGAACCATAATAAAGTAAATACCAAAAGTAGAAATCATAATTTTTCTATAATGCTTTAATTTAAAACGACTCTTGAAAAAGAGGACAATATTGGTGATGATGCAGATGAAGAGGAAAATTATTTGAATACTCGTGAGCGCATCATATAGGATACTGCCCGTATTTGGAAGGATGCCAAACATACTAGCACGTTGAAAACTAAGGTAATCATTAAAAAAGTACATATAAATTTTGTTTGAAAAAATCAATACCAGAATCACAATATAAACAAATAAAACCAAGTATTTAATCTTTTTATCATATGTATTGGAATAAATAAAACTAATACAGAGAAGAAATAGAGGCGTTAAAAGAAAAGATAAAAAAGAGTTGTAATCAATTAGGCTCGAAAGGTTCATCTTAGCAAACAAATTATAGTAAAACAATAAGCTGATTCCAAAAAGAGATAAAAGGTAGAACATATTAATTCTTTTTTGCACTTTTCTCAGTAACATTATTTCTCCTCAAATTTAGCTTTATTATAGCACAATCAAATTTAGATGCAATAATAAATTTTGATTTTTATTGGAATTAAAGACAAAAAAGGACCTATAAAAATGCCACTTTGCATTAATATAGGTTATTGCTTTTATCATTCTTTTTCTTGAAATAACGCTTGTTTTTGTGATTGATAAGTCCTCCAATTCTTCCGGTTTCACTGGCCGTAAGAGACTTCCATCCACCCTTTGCAAGCTTATCTTCAAGGCCAAGCTCTTTTGCAATTTCATATTTCATTTCTTCATTATTCGGCAATTTCATCTGACCATCCACCTCCATAACACTATTATTGACAAAAAACACTTTTTTATCAAATAATCTATCCAGGAGTAAAAATGTTTGATATAATACAACAAAAAAGAGAAAATGGATGTTAATAGAAAAGATAGAGCTTGAAAATATTAAAAAATATGATGCTAGAACGGTCGAATTGAAAGAGGGCATCAATTTTATCTCGGGTAAAAATGGTGCTGGAAAGACCACTCTAATCGAAAGCATTGGTTTCGCTCTTTTTGACTTTCAAATTTCCCCCAAAAATTTTTCGGATTATTTTGTAAGAAAAGGAAAAAAGAAAGGGAGTGTCCGCGTCTATTTTAGAGATAAGCATGGAGAGATGTTGATCGCGGATAGAAAGATTGGGAAGAGTACGGCTTATAATAGCTGGTCTATTCGGAAAATAGAGGAGGGTGTAGAACTCGCGGTTGTGTCAGGAAATGCAGAGGTGAGAGAATTTATTAGACAGAATATAGAATTTTATGAAGACGACGATATCACAAGTGTTTACAAAAATGTGGTAAGCGTTCCACAGGGAGAGTTTACGTTTGCTTTTATGCAACCAGAGGCGGTAAGAAAGACGATTTTTGATCCCATTTTTAAATTAGAGGGGTTTAAGCAGGCATACTCCAATGTAAAAATTGAAAAGGGTTTGGAAGAGGAAATTGGTAAAATCAGTGAGCAGATTGCTGAAAAAAGGGGTGCGAGTGCAGAACTTTCGGATATAAAAAAGGATCTAAAGCAAAAACAAGAAGAAGAGAAGGGATTAATAGAAACTCTGGATGGTTTAGAGAAAAACCATTTAAAGGAGGGAACAGTACTAAAAGAATTAGAGCAATTGACAGAAACGTTTAGGAACAAAAAAAGTGAGCTTGACAAGATCCAGGAAATTGTACAGTATAAGCAAAATGAGCAGCAAATTGCAAAAGACTCGCGTGAAAAAATGGCCAGTCTTCAATCGGCTTATGAATCCTATAAGCAGACCGAAAAAGAGATAGAAGAGCTAAGCATAAAGTTGACAGAAGTGGAGGGAAAAAGAAGAGAACTGGAAGAGGTTGGGCACAGGATTGAAAAAGGAAATCTGACGGTGGAAGCGGAAAACAAGAATCTGGCGATAACATTAGAGAGTTTGGAAAAAGCAGAGAGGCAGATTGGATTGGCGAAAGAAAAGATTAAAAAGCAAGCTGGAGGAGTTAACGTCACTGATTCTGTTGATGTGGAAGCCCTTTATGAAGAAGTCACAGAAAAAATAGTTGAGCTTGAGCGGTACAAATCGGAAATATTAAGGCTATTAAGGGAAACAATGGATACAAAGGAGGCCTCCTTATTAAAAGATGCAAGTGGAAAAATTAGAGAAGTAGAAGAAGAGAGTTCGTCTGTCAACAAAACGAAGCTAAAGGTGGCGAGTGAAAACATTGGCAAGGTGATTATGTTAAGACAAAACCAAGAAGTGGCCAGAAAAGAAGAACTGGAAATGTTGATT
>JAVBPT010000002.1:0-26113 GCA_031549455.1 Eubacteriales bacterium | reverse complement strand
TATCAAGACAAAAAAATAAAATTGTATTTGTATGTAACCAAAAACAATGTCACCAAAAGGAAAACTTTTAATCTGATTATAAAAGAGAGCGAAATGACGGTTGACGAGGACAACGTTTATAAGGCACAAAGTGATCTTCTGGAGAAAATAAAAAATGGACATTATTATGAGAAGGAGACCGGAAAGTTAATTACAGATTTACATCATACCAAGGTGGGTTGGATTCCGAAAGACATTGTAAAGAAAGAAAAAGACATAAGAGCTTTTTTAATTATACTCCTCCTCGCGATTTACTTTTGCTTAATCATTAGGGATTATTCGAAATTAAAAAGAAAGGAAGAGATAAGAAAAGAAGAAATTGAGATGCGTCTTCCCTATTTCCTCACCAAACTAATATTGTTACTCAACGTTGGTTTTACCATTACTCGGGCCTGGGAGTACATTTCTAGTCACCATGTGACACAGGATGCATTAATGAAGGAGGTGATTCGGACACATGAACAGATTAAAAGTGGTGAGTTTCAAAAGAACGCCTATCAAAATTTTGCCAAGAGGACAGGGAGCAGAAAAATTAAAAAAGTGATTAGCAATATCGTCTACAATATCAGGCGTGGAGATGCGGAGCTCATAAATTCACTGCGTCACGAGCTGACAGATGCACTGCTTTATAAAAAAAATAGAATTAAGGTTCGTGCAGAGGAGAATAGTGTCAAATTAATTTTCCCAATGGTACTTATCTTTATCGCAATCTTACTTCTCATCATGTACCCAGCAGTGGTATCCATTTCAGCCTGATTGCTATAAAAATTAAATTATAGGAGGAGTTTATTATGAAAAAAGGAAAAGTTAAGAGATTTATCAAAGATGAACGGGGTGTAAATACAGTGGAAATTGTAATCATTATTGCAGTGGTGGTGGGCATTGCCCTCATATTTAGGGACAAAATGACCAGTTTTGCGGTTTCTGTGTTAAACAATGTCTTGAAAACAGAAATCGAGATTAGTCCGGAGACAATAAGAGAGGAGGGGATTCGGTAAATGTTTTGGGATTCTGAAGGGAGTGCTTCAGTTGAGATTGCCATCCTCTTACCATTTATTATGTTTTTCTTGATTTTTATCCTATCACTCATCATTTATGTATTTCAAAGTTCCGTTCTTACGATTTACGAAAATAGGAGCATTCAAAAGCATGCAAATCATGTTGAGATAGAAAGAAAGTACCCGGAAAGGGACATTTTTATTAGACGCATTGCTCGGGTAGATCAGAAGATTGATGTGCGTTTTTACTTTAATCGTGTGGTATCCTATTTCTATCCCATTTATAAAAATGAGGTCAGAATTAAAAAGGAATTGCCCATGGACCACAAAATAAAGTTCTTAAATACGGTGGATTTTATAGTGGATCACTACAATATTTATCTTAAAGGAGCATGGAAAAATGAAAAGTGAGGAAGGATCCATTTCCATTTATCTGATGATTGTGCTTTCAGCTTTTCTTCTCATCACCTGTCTGTTGATCGATATAGCTAGGGTAAAGTATATAAATAGTAAAGTGGAGCGTGCCGGAACGGTGGCAGTTGACTCAGTTCTTGCAGGGTATAATAGAGAGCTCAAAGAAGATTACATGCTCTATGCGGTGCGGGATTTAAATACATATGAGATGGAAAGAGCGATACAAAATTACTTTACTCAAAATATGAAAGAGGTGGATCTGAGTAAGTATAGGAATACTGGGCTCTTTGTTGAGAAACAAAAGACACTAGAAGATTTAGCGGAGATGGAAAGGCAGATTATAAGCGCAATTGGTTACGTCGGTGTAGAACGCATTTTGCAGTTCATTCAAAATGTGAGCCGGGAGAATCAGGGGGAGGAGAATAAGGAGGTTTTAAAGTCCAAGCTTGTGATAGAATCTAGGATGTATGCGATGTATGAAAAAATAGATCGCATCAACCGGTCAATCGGCGTGGAGAATCTCTGCCTTGAAAACTGCATTGAAAGGGTTTCGGATGGCAGGACTAGTCGGTCAGAGGTTGTGACACTTCATGAAGGAATCATTCGAGATTTGGATGCGCTTATGGAAGATAAGAAGGCATTTGATAAAGAACTTCTGGCGCTTGAAGAAGAGAGCAATGAAGACAAGAGCGTACTTATAAAGATTCATCGATTCAAAGAGGAAGTTGAAAACAGTGGACTTACAAGACTGAAGTCCGCCCTTGAGTCCAACATTGAAAAGATAGAAAGGGGGGATATTGATAACATCACGATTATTGGCATGATTTGTGTTACAAACCGAATTACGAAAGAGGAATACGAAAAGGTAAAGGATTATAAGGATGAGGACAATCGAGAGAGTGTTAAAAAAGATGTAAAAAGTAAATTGGATGCGAACGATGGAATCGAAGAAAAAAGAATAGCGGAAGCGGTTTTTGAAGAGTTGCCATCCCAGACGGAAGCTGAGCTAGAGGAGGATTTTGACGATTACAGTAGCTATTTAGAAAAATCCAAAAACTTACTTGAAAGCATTGGAGAGATATCAGGGGTGACAAATGATTTACTCATCAATGAATACATATTGCATGTATTTAACAATGCAGTTAACGTAGAGCAGAGATTGTTTGGAGACGAACGTTTTTTTAAGTGCGAGGTGGAGTATGTATTAAATGGGAAGGAAAGTCAGCTAAAAAATTATAAGGGAACCAAGAATAAGATCTTGATGATTCGCTTTGTATTCAATATGGTGGATGTATATAACGACGAAGAATTAAAAGAAAAAGCGTACCTAATCGCACTTGCGGCCGTGGGTTGGTGGGCAGGGGAAGCGGCTGTTGAAATTGTTAAAAATGTCATCTTATGTGCCTATTCACTCAATGATTTAGATAAACTTCTTTTGGGGGAAAGAGTGAAGTTGGGTGCAAATATAGAGGCTTATCCAGGGTATGAGGATTACTTGAGGCTTTTGCTTCTTACAGTGAAAAAGGAAGAAAGGCTAAAGCGGATTCAGGACCTAATACAGCTCAATCTAAAAGAGATTAACTGGGTGTTTGATATTCGAGAGGCAACCACCCATATTCGGTTAAAAATTCTTGGGAGAGAAAGATATCTGTTTATGACTCAAGCCTTTATTTCAAAAAGGCTTCGGTTTGGGAATGAACAGTTGCTAGAACAAATAATAGAAAGAGGATATTAACATGTTTGATAGAGAGGAGGGAAGCATTTCTGTAGAGGCGGCGATAATCTTTCCGCTGGTGCTATTTTTAATCTTGGGATTCGTGTCAATTATCCAATATGTTAGTTTGGCCGAGAAGTTGGATTTTGCAGTGAAAAATACGGCAATAGAACTTTCGATGGACATGTATATTTATCACAGGGTGGGTGCGCTAGAGGCTTATCAGGGGGCAAAAAGTGAACTGGACCAATTGGTGCCCATCATCGGAGAGAAGGTAGATGAGCTTGTTGTAAAGCAGTATTTGAGGAAGCATATAAACACCCAGATGGATGGGTTGGGGGTTTATGCCCATATTCAGGATGATGTGCTGGAAATTAAGGTGAGTGCAGATTTTAAATCACATCACCAAATCTACTTTGGAGTTATCCCTCTGGAAAAGAAAACGCAGGTTCGGTGTTTTACAAAAGGGGACAGCCTTAAAGAATATGGTTTTATAAAAGGCATTCATTATACGGACTTTGATGTTTGGACGTTCTCGAATTTACAGAGGGGCATTACGATCGGAGAAATCCTGGGAAACAATCTAGGCTATACTGAATATGGGTTGGATATTTTAAAAGAGGGGACGCTCACAAGCATTGTGAGTATTGATATTAGAAAGGAGAGCTATCAAAAAAGGGATGCAATTACAAATACTTTGAGGACACAGATCAACAAATTATCTGAGTTTTCGGAGGCAAAGGTTGGAGAGATAAGCATTGCGAAGGAGGACTATATAAGAAAACAAATTCATGTAGTAATTCCGGTTGAGGAACTCGATTTATTACAACAACATGAATTTGAGAAAGTAAGAAATTATGCAAGAAGTAAGAACATAGAGCTAGTTGTATCCGTGATAAAGGGGAAGGAAAATGAATAACGAAAAATGGTTTATTGAGAATATTTCGACAAAAAGGTATTTGGTGTGTGAGACAATGAGGGCGGTGTCAAGTGTGCAGATGAATATGATGCACGCAAATAACATAAAAGGAATGATGAATCTAAATGTGGTTGTACGAGACGGTGTGTATCTTCTATATTATGATGTAGAGGGCTTAATAAAGCTATCCGAATTTTTGATTTTGAATTATCTGAGTGTGGAAAAATTGTTCGCTAAACTGGATTGCATAATGGATATTTTAAAAAGAACAGACGAACATTTGCTAGATCATAAAAATATTACTTATGATTTTGAAAAGATATTTTATGAGAAAGATACAGATATGTTGTTTTTTGCTTATAAGCCTACAAAAATAGAGGATCGGGAGGAAGACTTATCAAACATTAAACTTCTAATTAATAAGTTGGTGGAACATACTGTGAAGGCAAATGAATATGAAGAAGAAAAGATGAAAAAACTATTGTTTTTGATCAATGATTCTAAATTTGGTTTGGATAAATTAAAAAAATTTTTGGATGAAAACATCAGAAAAAAAGAGGAAACGGAAGAAAAGCGGATTCGCTATGTTGAAAAAGAAAAGATTGATATGGAGTGGCACAAGGTTTTTTTCTGCTCTTTTATTGGGCTCAATATTTTGGCCATTTTAATAGAATTTTTCATACTGAAATGGTATGTAGATATTTTAATTGCGCACACAGCTGTCATTCTTTGTATTAGTATTATCGGCTTTCTAATTATAAGCCATCAAGAGAAAGAGGGGAGTATGAAAAAGAATGGTTATATCGAAAAACAAAAGATGGTAGATCGGACTTATTGCCTTGAGTATGAAACGATTCTAATTGATGATTTTCCATATTTAAAGAAACCTTTTTCGAAAGAACGATATTTTATTAATCAGTTACAGTTTGTAATTGGAAAAAGCGAGGGTTGCAATTTGCCTCTTCGCAATAACACTGTAAGTCGAGAGCATGCCAAGATTATTAAAAAGGAGGAAAGCTACTATTTGTTGGATTTGGGCTCAAAGAATGGTACTTTCGTAAATGACATAAAACTAGAAAAAGAAAAAGAGTGCCGACTCTTCAATAATGATAAAATTAAATTTTCAAACGAAACCTTTCAATTCCAATTTTAATCAACCACTTTAAGCCGGTCCAAGATTTCGTTTTCGACTGTAATGTGGATGGTTTTATGATCTGTATAGATCACAAAACCGGGTTTGGAACCACTCGGTTTTTTAACATGTTTTCTTTTGGTATAATCCACCGCCACATTGCTGGAGGCCCTTCCTTTGCTGAAGAAGGTTGCAAGCGTTGCAGCCTCAATTAAGGTTTCTTCATGAACCAGATCCTTTGGATCTTTTAGTTTGATGATTACATGAGAACCCGGAATGTCTTTTACGTGAAACCAAATATCGTTTTCCTTTCCAAATTTAAAGGTTACCTCATCGTTTTGTAGATTATTTCTTCCAACATAAATAAGATGTCCATCGCTGGAGATATATTTGCTGGGCTCTGAGGAGATATTTTTTTGTTTTGAGTGCTTCGTTTCCTTTATTTCATAATTTTGCATTCGGATTTTGAGATATTCCCCTTTTTCTAGCTCCTCTTTTATCATCTTAACATCCTCTTCGCTAATTGCGTTTTCAATATAGCTCTGCAGGGAATCGAGATATCGGATTTCATCCTCCACAATCTCGAGTTGCTTTTTGGAGTGCGTATATGTTCTTTTGGCCTTGTTATACTTGTCATAGTACTTTTTGGCATTATCAGTTACATTCATGGTTTCATCCATAGAAATTGTAATAGGCTCATTATTGGCATAAAAGTTTTCAAGAACCACAGATTTGCTGCCATTTTGAATGGAATAGAGATTGGCTAGCAAGATGTCTCCGATCTGCTTATAGATCTCACAGTTCTTTGATTTTTCGATATTTTCAAGATGAATGGTCCTCTTTTTGATATTTTTGTTTAGTGTGGTCTGCACAAGACTTCTATAGACGGCGGTTTTTTGCCCGATGGAAATAAGATTTGCCTTTTTATGATAATAATCATGTAGCATTACAGAAATACTTTCTTTCTTCTCTTTTTTATATAAAGCATAAGCGGATAAATCGGTAATATAGAAATCTTTTGGTGTATCCTGGTCATAAAAAATGAGAGGGAGCGGATGCTCTAAAAGATCGAGGACAAAATCGCGAAACAAAAGAATACTTTCCAGTGTAAAGGACTGTTCACCTTTTCTAGAGATGAACTCGGAGGCAAGGTTTGATGTAATGCCTAGAAAAGTGTTGGGCAGGAAAGAGTCTAAGGCTTCTTCCTTCTCATGGAGTCGCGCTCTGATCTCATTTTCTTCTGCCGTAAAAATATTTAGTTTTCCGCTTGTGTCCGGGTAGAGATACTTAAATTTTGGCATTAGGATTCTAGAGTGGTCACTTGTGGCTGAAACATGCTTGATGCAATCTAAAATCGTGAAGTGTTGGTCGGTTAAGATAAGGTTACTAAAACGTCCTAGAAGTTCAATAATGAGCTTGTACTCGACCTCCTCCTTAAAGGGGTTGGTTGCCACAATCTCAAATACCACAATTCTATCTAACAAAACTTGCTGAATATCTTTTATAATTCCGCTTTGGATGTGTTTTCTAAGAAACATACAAAAATTCTCGGTTTTATTTATCGGGTTGCTTTTTCTTTCTGCAAAGTGGATTCTTGAGTAATTGTGGTTTGTGGAGAGGAGCAAGGTGGAGTGCGGGAACACCAAAAAAAGATCGTCCTTATTCTCTTGGAAAATTTTATTGATTCGCGCACCAATTAAGTTTTGCTTCAATTCATTCGTAATCGCTCTTACAACAACACCATCAAAACTCACAAATTACCTCTTTCCTATTTACATATCTGTTTAAAAATGATAAAATCATTATAATATATTTAGATATAAAACACAATAGATTGGAGAAATAGGTGAATCGTTCTAAAAGCCATGTAGAACCTTTTATAAATATAGGTTTTGGAAATATTGTTCTCACTTCAAAAGTAATTGCAGTGTTGAAGCCGGACTCATCCCCCATTAAACGGATCCTCCAAGAGGCAAAAGACAAGGATCTATATCTGGATGCCACTTATGGGAGAAAAACGCGCTCGATTCTTGTGACCACCACACACCATGTCATTGCCTCTCCTCTTGCGGTGGACACTTTGACAACCAGACTTTGTAATATGACTACTCAGGATAAGGAGGAGGACTTATGAAAAAGGATGGAATTGTGATTGTATTAGCTGGATTTAGCGGTGTCGGAAAAGGGACCATTCGAAAAAGGTTACTGGAAAATGATACCAACATCAAATTTTCAATTTCCGCCACCTCAAGGGCGGCTAGAGCAGAGGATGAGGAAGGAAGGACTTACTTCTTTAAGACAAGAGAGGAATTCGAAAAAATGATTCAAGAGGGAGAACTTCTGGAGTGGGCGGATTACTGCGGGAATTATTATGGAACGCCCAAAAGTTATATCTTAGATACCATAAATAGTGGAATCGATATCCTTCTTGAGATTGAAATCAATGGAGCAAGGCGGGTGAAGGAGATTTTTGGAGAAAGAGCAGTGCTCATTTACATTCTTCCACCTTCAAAAGAGGAACTCAAAAGACGACTTGCAAATAGGGGGGAAGAGGAGGAATTCATTCACACCAGGATGATGAAATCTGCTGAAGAAATCAAAACGATCCAGGACTTCAATTATATTGTTGTGAATGATACACTAGAGGAAGCGGTGAGTGAGATTGAAAAAATAATTGCATCCGAAAAGCATAAATATTATCAATATGAACCATTTATAGAAAGATTATTAAATGAATTAAATGAAAGGTAGTGTAAAAATGAAGTATATTTCAAGTGAAGTGTTAAAAGATGATATCAATAGGATCTACAATAATCAGATCGTTTCAAGCAAATATGAGCTTGTGATGTTGGTTTCAAAAAGAGCAAAACAAATCTCTGACCTCGCAATCGAAAGAGGGATGACGGAGATCATAAAACCAATTACAATGGCTATTGATGAACTATACGAGGGAAAAGTAAAAATAGAAAAAGTAAATATGTAGGAAGAGTTATGTATGAATATATAAACGTTTTAATCTCTCATCTTACAATTAGTGATAAGGCGTATGTTTATAAAATAAAAAAAGAGATGCATTCTAAAATAGAGCTGGGAAGTAGGGTTATTGTACCGTTTGGACCTAAGAACAAACAAAGTGAAGGCTTTGTTATTTCGCGCGTTGCCAGTACAGAGATTACTGATGCAAATATAAAAGAAATCATCCGCATTCCAGATGATTTTTCTTTATTTTCTAATGAAATGTTTATGCTTGCAAACTACATGAGCAATCATTATTGTACAAGCTTGGCGCAATGCCTGAACGCCATTATTCCGCAAGGAGTTACCGAGATTAAACAGAAGCCAAATCAGAAAAAGACAATCCGCCTTTCTGATTTTGTACTTCAAAACATCGAAGAGATTCGTTCGGAATACTCGGTTAAAAAGATGCTTGCGAGGCAATTGGAACTGATAGAATATCTCTATGAAAATAGGATGCAATCCGTTTTCTTAAAAACACTTGAAGACTTCAACAGATCGACCATAAAGACAATGGAACAGAAGGGATTGCTCTTGATAGAGGAGACGGAAGAGAAGAAGAGAAGAAATCCAAACGCGTTTATAAGCGAGAAGCTTACCCTGAGTTCAGAACAAAGCAAGGTTTTAAGCCAGATAGATGAGTGGAGAGAAGCGGGCGGGTTTTCGGAGTGCTTGCTAAAAGGGGTCACCGGAAGTGGAAAGACGGAGCTTTATATTAAGCTCATTGAAAGGGTTATTAGTGAAGGCAAGACTGCTATTATGCTTGTGCCAGAGATCAATTTGACGCCACAGATGATTGAACGATTTGAGAAAAGGTTTGCGAATCTTTCGATTATGCATAGTAAGCTTTCAAATATGGAACAACTTGTGGAGTGGAAAAAGGCCAAGGATGGTGTGGTGGATGTGGTAATCGGACCTCGTTCTGCCTTATTTATGCCACTGGAAAATGTCGGCGTGATCATCTTAGATGAGGAACATGAGGGGACCTACAAATCAGAAAATTCGCCCAAGTATCAAACGAGAGAGGTTGCCCAGTTTAGAGCCAAACACCATGAAGCCTTACTGGTATATGGTTCTGCCACACCAAGTGTGGAAACCTATTATCGTGTAAAAACTGGAGATTTAAAATGTTTTGAATTAAACACGAGGTATAATCAAAAACCGCTCCCTGAGATGCATGTCATTGATATGTGTATGGAACTTGAAAATGGAAACCGATCTATCTTTAGTAGTGTTTTATATGAAAAAATACGAGAAAAGCTAGAACGTAGGGAACAAATCCTTTTATTTTTAAACAGAAGGGGACACTCAACCTTTGTTTCTTGCAGGAAATGTGGCTTTGTAATGAAGTGTTCAAAGTGCTTGATCCCCTATGTTTACCATTCCAACACAAACCAGTTGAAGTGCCACTATTGCTATGAGACGATTGAAAATACAAATATATGCCCAAACTGTAAAAGTAAAGCTATGAAATATTTTGGAATTGGTACGCAGAAAATTGAAGAGGAAGCGGGGAAAATTTTTCCGGATGCCCGTATTTTGAGGTTGGATTCGGATACTTCTTCAAGAAAAAATGCGGGGAGTGCGATTGTAAAAATGTTTAAAGAACAAGAAGCAGATATTCTGATTGGAACCCAAATGATTACCAAAGGACATAACTTTCCGGAGGTGACACTTGTTGGAGTGGTGGCGGCAGACACCATGCTCAACATACAGGATTTCAGAGCATCCGAAAGAACCTTTCAGCTGATCACTCAAGTAGCGGGTAGAACGGGAAGGGGCGAAAAGCAGGGCGAGGTTTATATTCAGACCTATGAGCGGGATCACTATGCCATTCAGAAAGCCATGACGTACAATTATGAGGAATTTTACCAGGAGGAGCTCTTATTTAGGGAGCAAATGAAATGTCCGCCCTTTAAAAGATTGTTTTATATTATGTTAACGTTTGGGGACGAACAGACTGTGATTGGTGAGATTAATGAGCTGGCAAGCTGCCTTTTATATGATCATGGAGAGATTGAGTTATTGGGGCCAGCACCGGCAGGAATTACAAGAATAAACGGGATTTATAGATGGCAGATTTTGTTAAGGCATGTGGATGAAGAACGATTAAAACGCTATGCGATGAGTCGGATAGAGGAGTTTAGGAAGAACAGAAAAAGCTTAAAATCGCAAATACAAATCAATTTTGATTAGGAGGAAATATGGCAATACGGATCATAAGAAAAGAGGGAGACCCAATTTTAAAGAAGAAGTCCAAAACAGTGTCAGAAATTACACAGTCGATAAGACAACTGATTGAGGATATGAAAGAAACAATGGTGAAATATGATGGTGTAGGTATTGCGGCGGTGCAAGTGGGCATCTTAAAAAGGGTGATTGTATTTGAAAATCAAGAAACAAAGGATCAGGAAGCCCTGATTAACCCGGAAATACTAGAGAGTTCTGGAAGTCAACTCTGCAATGAAGGATGTCTTAGCTTTCCGGGGATCACAGGGAATGTGGAAAGACCTGAAAAAGTGGTGGTGCGGTTCTTGGATGAAGAGGGACAAGAGCAAAAACGAGAATTTAGTGCAATCAACGCGGTAATCGTTTCCCATGAGGTGGATCATATGGAGGGGATTGTTTTTGTTGATAAAGCGAGAGACATAGAAAAAGATGAGGATTCGGAATAGTTGTTTCTTGCAGATAATACAATATAAAAGAGGTGAATGTGAAAATTAGGTGAAAATTATTGACATTTGACAAATATCATATATAATGAAGAAGTCTTAAACGAGGATTAACTAGCCCACCCTAGATTACAGAGCGAGAGGGGTGATTATGGATGCCAAAAATAGTTCTAAAAGAAAACGAAACATTAGATAATGCTTTGAAAAGATTTAAAAGAGACTGCGACCGAGCAGGAATTTTGAAAAAAGTACGTGAAAAAGAGTGTTATGAAAAACCTAGTGTAAAGAGAAAACGTAAAATAGAAATGGCAAAAAAGAAAAACAAATAGGTGGTTAGTTATGTTAAAAGTGAAGTTGGCAGACGACTTTAAAAATGCAATGCTAGAGAAGGATCGGGTTAGGAAAGTAGCTGTTCAAATGATTAAGGCAGCTGTATTAAATTTTGAAAAAGATACGAAACGAGATGCAGAAGATGTGGATGTTTTGGAGATTATTTCAAAAGAGCTGAAAAAGAGAAAAGATTCACTAGTGAGTATTGAAAAAAGTGGAAGAGAAGATTTGATCTCGGATTTGAAACGAGAGATGGAAATTCTCGCTGCTTATCTTCCAGAACAAATGTCACCAGAAGAGATCACGAGTGTAGTAAAGGAAGCCATTGGCGAGACCAATGCGACTTCTATCAAGGATATGGGAAAAGTGATGGGACTAGTTACGCAAAAAGTAAAGGGCAAAGCAGATAATAAACTGGTAAGCGATATTGTGAGACAGTTATTATCATAGACTCAAAAAGATGTTAATATACTTAACATATAAAATACTATTAGGAGGGGTTATTGTGAAAAAATTATGGACATTGTCACTACTATTATTAGTAGGAGCGGTAGTTTTCGTAGGATGTGGAGAAACAACAGTTGACAATCCAGTTGACGAAATTCAAAATGACGTAGAAGACGAAAACACATTAAATGAGGAACCTGTTGAAAACGTTACAGACGAAGAAGGAACAACAGATGAAAACGAAACAGAAACAGAAGATGTACTAACAAACGCAATTGTTGAAGAATAATTTGAAAATGAGAAAAAATGAAGTTGACTTTTAGAAGTCGACTTTTTTTTATTCATTTTTACAGCTTAATAATTTTTTTCATTTCTTATACATAAGATGTATAAAACAGAAACAGGGGCAGATATGTTTAAAAAAATACTAGATGAGGTGGAGGAGTATAAGCAGGAGGTTGTGCTAAACTATCCAATTATTAACATTACCAATAATCGAGTGGAGATTGGCAATTATAAACGAATCTTTAAATTAACAAAAACAGATATCATTATTGTCTTCCAAAACACCAAGGACAATGTCGAGATCATTGGAAAGAACCTGCTTCTTAAGAAGATTAATAAAGAAGCAGTCATTGTTCTGGGCAAGGTACATTCTGTTGTATTTATGAATAGGGGTGAAAAAGATGAATAGCATTTCGGGCCGATATCTAGTATGTATTAAAAGCGGTAATTATGAAAAACTAATCAACTTGCTAAAAAACGCAGATATTGTACTGACAAATCTGTCTATGGAAGGAGATCATTTTAAGCTAATCATTGATGAAGATAAACTGGAAAAGCTTAAAGCAATCTGCGACAAACAGAACGTTGGATATGCAGTTTTAAAGGAAATGGGCGTTACCTTACTATTGAAAAGGATTTTAAAAAGAAAGGTTTTTATTACGTGCACTATTCTTTCGTTACTCTTTTTATATTATTCCTCTTTGCTTTTGTGGAATATTAAGATTACAGATAATGACTACATTAAGAGATCAGAAGTGTTAGATGTATTAGAAAAATGTGGGGTGACTAGCTTTGTATTTAAAAATTCCATTGTTACAGACAAAATAACAAGCGAGATTTATAAGACTTTTGGAAATGTTTCATTTGTTTCTGTGGATTTAAAGGGAAGCACACTATATGTTAGTATAGAAGATTATAAGAAAAAGGAGAAAGAAACAGAGGGATTGCCTTACTCTGACATTTTTGCGATAAAAGATGCTGAAATTTTTACCGTCATTACGGCAAAAGGGACGCCGACTGTTAAGAAAGGTATAGTCGTAAAAGCGGGCGATTTGCTCGTGAGGGGTGAGGTGGTTGTAAATGAGACCACAAGGCAGCAATCTAAGGCGGTTGGTAAAGTGATCGGAAAGTGTGTTTACTATCTTACCTATGAAGAGGAACTAGAAAAGGAGATCAGAGAGCTAACAGAAAACGAACATACGGAGTATGAGATTGAGTTCAATAGGTTTAGTTTCAAAGTTTTTAAATACAAAAATCTTTTTGAAAACTATGAAAAGAGAAAAGAGATATTTAACTTTTTTAATTTGATTAGGGTGAATCAATATACATATCAGGAATATACAAAATCCCGAGAAGAAGTGGGGGTAGAAGAGGCCAAGATTAAGGCAAAGGAACTGATTACAAAAAACATCATGATGCGGACCAAAAAGATCGAAAAAATTATTAACTCAAAGGTAAACTATGTGGTTAAAGACAAAAAAATATATGTGTCGGGAGTTATTATAACGTTAGAGGATATTGGGATTGTAAGGGGAAGAAGCTAGTTTTTCCCTTTTACATCAAAATTCGTTTATTACTCTAATTAACATAGAGAATTCTCCAAGTGCAAAGAATGCTCCAAAAACAATACAAACTATTTTAAAAGCAAAAGCATTATATGCTATGAACTCCCTGTCATATATTTCAAACATATACCCACCAAAATTCTTTTTATAATAGTTTAGTTTCGAAGGTATTCCAACTATATTTACTGTTGTCAAACTAGGATATTCGCTACGCATGCCGTCAATGAATCCACCCCACCACTCGTGGTAGAGTGGATTCATTTTGGACCTGTCAAGATTAGGCTACCTTCAAGATTAACCTGTAGTACGTTTCCACCATTTCTTCCGACATTTTTCTGGTGTTGGCTTTACAACTACGGCTTTTATCAGTTAACACGTCAACCACTATATTTTAATAAGTTAATATATAGGTCTTTACACTTTTGAAAATTTAGTGTAACATATTAACATGTAGTTTGTAAATTTGTCATTTTTTGCTTGGCTATTCTGCTCATTTTTCACATGAGGAGATAAAAGAGAGTTGCAAGCAAAAAACTTCAAGTTAAAATCTACCAACGTACATAAATACAATGTCTGTACTTGTAGCTCAGATGGATAGAGCGACCCCCTCCTAAGGGGTAGGCCGGCGGTTCGACTCCGCCCTTGTACATTTTATAAAGCGTATAAAATGCACTTTTAAAGAGAAGATAAAGATAATTATTAAGAGGTGATTTTAATATGAGCAAAATTGTGAACTGGAAAACGTTTTTTATTTTACTTGGAGCATGTGTAATCGGCTCAGTACTCGTTATACCATTTCAAGTAGCACTGAGTCCCGCTCTTTCGGAGTTTGGGGCAATGTTATATGTTAGCGCTTTGATACAAGGGTTAATTATATTTTCGATTGCTTCTTTTTTTGGATTGATTTTAGCTCGAAAAGTGGGTTTTAGTTTACCAATACTTGAAGGTGATAATAAGATAGAAAGTTTAAGGAATATTTTGGGACCTTCTATTTTATGGGGAGTTATAGGTGGCGTACTCATCGTTTTGGTCGCTCTTCCATTTGGAGAACTATCATTCGAAATGCTAATGGCAGAAACGGCCGTTCCCATGTGGGCAAGTTTTTTGGCCTCTTTCTATGGAGGGATAGCAGAAGAAGTGCTGATGAGACTTTTCATAATGAGCTTACTTGCTTGGATTTTAATCAAGATACGAGTACCTAAAAACATAAGCATTTGGATTGCCATTATTGTATCAGCAATTGTATTTGGTTTAGGACATTTGCCATTAACAGGAGAGCTAACGACCATTACCACAGTGGTTGTGGCCAGAGCAGTTCTTCTAAATGGTGTAGGTGCGATTATTTTCAGTTTATTATATTGGAAAAAAGGATTAGAAAGTGCGACGATTGCCCATTTTTCTGCTGATATTGTTTTGCATGTGATTGTGCCGCTTGTTGCAAAGATATTGAGTTGACACAGGGAAGGAGAAAAAAGTGAAAATTATGTACTGATCTTATTATTCGCGGAGAATTATAAGAAGATTTTGCTTGCAAAGAAATAGCAGGATATTCTAATCTCTTTTACTTGGTTATCCTGTTTATTTTTCACATGAGGAGATAAAAGATAGTTACAAGCAAAAAACTTTAAGTTAGAATCATCAACGTACATAAATACAATGTCTGTACTTGTAGCCCAGATGGATAGCGCACCTTCCTCCTAAGGGGTAGGCCGGCGTTTCGACTCCGCCCTTGTACATTTTACCTATGTTTTCTAAATCAATCAACTCTCCAAAATACTCATTTGCCACCGCCTTTTAATTTTGGGTGGCAAAATTGTAAATTGCATGCAAAAAGGTTTGAACAGATAATATTATATAGTTTTTCCTTTTTTGAAGGGATTTTTAAATTCAATGCACTTTTTCGAAAATTAATTTTATTCCGATATAAATCAGTTTATTTTCCAAGAATGACCACAAGACTGGCAAACAGCCATTGAAGATGTTTTACTTACAATCTTTTGTTTTTTAGGCATAAATAAAGCAATTAGTATTCTAGGTATAGTCAAGAATATCCAAAGAAGAAAATCGATAAACCACCCAAAGCATAACCAATATAATATGCCATGTCCTTGTTTTTTTGAATGAGTATCAGTTATCATTTGAACAGTAACATTTTCGCTTTTGCATTTAACACATTTCATTTGTAAAGCCTCCTAAAAATTTTATATTATAAACTTCTAAATTATAGAGAATTTATTTCCGACATATTTTATTCTATAGTAGTTTACTGAATTGGTAAGAAATTCAATTGCAACATCGTAAGTTAAATTACTTTCATTATCCTCATCATGATATATTAAATAGTATTCACCAGAAACATCAAAAAAAATGCTAAATCTTTAAGCAGCTGTAAATTAAGTTCGACCTTATCTATTTCATTGACCCAATGCTTGCTGAGACATTTAAAAAAAATCTTAACTCTTTTAGTGCATCATACAATTTAAATTTTGCAATATATAATACATGTATGAAAAGATTTATAATGAACCAGGGGAAGAACCCAAAGGGGTAGTGATATTTAGAAAACTAATTGCTTAACATGTAGGAGAGAAGAATTTTGGACACTTTATAAGTCACTTATTTAACTTGATATAATCAATGATATATTTTGTGTTTTTGGGAAATAATTGTAAAACCATGAACACTTGTCTTGCTTTCTCATAAATTATACTATAAACAAGTACTTAGCTGCTTGGAGTTTTATGAGGAAGGAGAAGACAAAATGTATGAAATGAAATTAGAAAAGATTACGCCTACCAATGGATTCGATGAAGAAAATAAAGACAATGCAAAACAAAACAATTATGCTTGGAGTATAGCAGAAATGGGCAATTACATCTATGTTGGAACAGGTAGAAATATTCCTTATATTGGAGCCATGGCTATGGATTTACCAGCGCCAAAGGAAATTAGTCCGACTGAGCTAAGGATGATTGCTGAAATATGGAGATATCCAAAGTGTGGGGTTCATAGAAAATGGGAACGTGTTTTTGAAACATCTGCTTCAGATAGAAATCTTGGCTTTAGGAGCATGATCACATACCGAGATGAAACTTGTACAACGGCCATTTACACAAGTTGTTTTGGCTTGGACCAAACATCCCATATGTATATGTCTGTGGATGGCATTACTTGGGATGAGATACCTGGCGGAATTCCTGAAGGATATAACTCACGTTCTCTGTGTATACACAATAATAGACTATACACAGGAGCTTCAACATCTTCGGGAACAGACTCTAGTTCCTATTTATATTCAACACAGAATCCTAGAAAAGGATGGTTCCATGTGCCGACAGAGGGGATCCAGGGAGAAATTGTGGCCATGGTTAGTTTTAATGGATATTTATATGTCGGCGCGTCTACCATTGGTGGTTTCACAATATGGAAGTCCAAAAAACCCGAATTAGGGGAATGGACTTGTGTGGTGGATAAAGGGGCTGGGGATGCATTAAATGAAGTGCCTATTAGTATGGAAGCCTTTAAAGGTCATGTTTATGTTGGAACAGGAATATGGCTAGGAGTGCAAAGCGTAGACCCAGATAAAGTGTATGTGCCACCAAAGGGATTTGATATAATACGTATTCATAAAAATGATGACTGGGAACTTGTTGTTGGTGGAGAACCAATCCAGAAGACAACGCCGACAACAGGGGTTAGAAATAAAAGTAAATATGAATCGGGCTTTGGAAACATGTTAAATTCATATTGTTGGCAGCTACGTTCTTATAAAGGAAAGCTATACGTTACTTCATGGGATGCTGGTATTTTATATAGGAGTATTCTACTAGAAGTCATAAGAAGCACATTGAATTTAGAAGAGGATGAAGACATCTCCAATATGGAATTCGGCACTCTACTGTCCTATTTTAACGATAATGAGTTATTTAATGAGTATGATTTATCTCATCTATTCAAAAATGCGATAGAGCTAATGAGAAAATATCCAATGGAATATGGATTTGATCTTTTAGTCAGTAAAGATGGAAAAAACTTTTCAAAACTCAGCGTAAATGGACTTAATAATCCTAAGAATTATGGGCTGCGTACACTATTTGTATCGAGTAATGATAAGATGTATATGGGTACTGCTAATCCATACGAAGGTTGTGAAGTGTGGGAATTTTCTGAGAAAAACAGGTTTTTCTTTTAAAATGAAAGTACTTAAAGAATAGAGAATAAAACAAAGAGTGATTTATTTGCTCTTTGTTTTCATGGAAAAAGGCATTTAGACTTTCGCTTTCTATTTCAGATAAAGAAAGTATAGATTTTGTACTAAAGACATCAACAACTTAAAAAAACAAAATTTTACGACCAAAATTTCATTTCTAAATTTGTATAAAACTATTGGAATCTTGAGAAAACTATAGTATAATGTTTCTATAATTTATAGGAGGTGCGGTTATGCTAAATGAAGATGATATCATTGATACCAGTAAGAAATTGACGTTTAACCCAACAAAGCACGATATTAGTGTTCTTGCCAAATGCTTTGATTATAGAGGGTCACTCCCCCAAGTAGTCATTGACAGAATAGTGGGCTCTTATAATCCGAAAGAAGGGAACTTTGGAGACGTTACAGTTAAAATCGGGGATTTTTGCAACTCTTATGACTCCAAAGTGATGGTAAATGCTAGAGAATTAAATCATACTATTCATCAAATTTTTTCTTAAAATAGCATTTACTTTTTGATTCAAATATGATATAGTATGTATTGCTGTGTCTCAGATCTTGGCATCTCCGCCCATTTCTTGGACATAAGCTAAAAATAAAAAAATAGGAGGTTTCAAAATGATTACAAAAGAACAAAAACAAGAAATTGTATCAAAGTATGGGAAAACAGATAAGGATACAGGTTCACCTAAAGTCCAAGTGGCTTTGTTAACTGCTAGGATTAACTATTTGACAGAACATCTAAAGGCTCATACAAAAGATTTCCATTCAAGACGTGGGCTACTTCAAATGGTAGGGCAAAGAATGGGATTATTAAACTACATAAAGAAAAACGACATTGAAGAATATAGAAGTTTAATTCAAGAATTGAACTTAAGAAAATAAAGCGGAGACGCTTTATTTTCTTATTAGTAAAAAAAATCAAAAAAAGTAAATATAAACAAATGAAATGGAAGGTGAAATCATGTATAAAACGTTTACGATGGAACTCGAAGGAAGAACGCTAAGTGTTGATGTAGGAAGGGTTGCAGAGCTTGCTGGAGGGGCGGCTCTTGTAAAATATGCCGATACAGTTATCCTGGCAAGCGCAACTGCAAGTGATAAACCAAGAGAAGGAATTGATTTCTTTCCACTGAGCGTGGACTATGAAGAAAAGCTTTATTCGGTAGGAAAAATTCCTGGAGGGTTCATTAAAAGAGAAGGAAGGCCAACAGAGAATGCTGTTTTGGCATCCAGGGTCATTGACAGACCCATTAGGCCTCTTTTTCCAAAAGATTATAGAAATGATGTGTCTGTTGTGACCACTGTTCTTTCAGTGGATCAGGATGCAATGCCGGAAACGCTTGCAATCGTGGCAGCTTCTATCGCACTCTCTATTTCGGATATTCCGTTTGCCGGACCGATTGGAGCGGTTAATATGGGTTATGTAGATGGAAACATCGTGGTAAACCCAACAGAAGAAGAAAGAACCAAAACCAAAATGTCACTTACAGTGGCTTCAACGGCTGAAAAAGTGGTGATGATTGAGGCTGGGTGCGAGGAAATTGGGGAAGAAGTTATTATAGAAGCGATCGACCGAGCACATGAAGTAAATCAAAAGATTGTAGAGTTCATTCTAAGCATTCAAAAAGAAGTAGGCAAACCAAAACATGATTATCAAAAAGTGGAAATTCCAAAAGAGATATATGACCAAGTAACAGGCTTTATTGGAGATGCAAAAATGAGAGAAACCGTTTTTGCAGATGCAAAGCAAGAAAGGCGTGAGAACACAAAGATTCTAACAGAAGAAGTGGTAAAACACTTTGAGGAAACAAATCCAGATGCCGTGCCTTATATCAATGAAGTAATCTATCAATATCAAAAAAAGACAGTTCGAAATATGCTGCTTAGAGAACATATTCGGGTAGATCGAAGAGAGTTGAACGAAATTAGAGAGCTTTCTGCTGAAATTGATATCTTGCCACGAACACATGGATCGGCTATCTTTAAGCGCGGACAAACACAAGTTTTGACCGTTACCACACTGGGATCCATCTCAGATGTTCAGTCTTTGGATGGACTCAATACACTTGAAGAAACCAAAAGATATATGCATCATTATAACTTTCCGTCTTATTCTGTTGGAGAAACTAAACCATCCAGGGGTCCTGGAAGACGTGAAATTGGGCATGGTGCCCTAGCAGAGAGAGCGCTTCTTCCGGTTATTCCGAAAGAAGAGGACTTCCCATATGCGATTCGACTTGTATCGGAGGTTTTAAGCTCAAATGGTTCCACGTCACAAGCAAGTGTTTGCGCAAGCACACTCTCCCTAATGGCTGGAGGAATACCAATTAAAGCACCAGTTGCTGGAATATCCGTTGGACTTGTAACAGGGGAAAATGTGGATGACTATGTAACTGTGCTAGATATACAAGGCCTTGAGGATTTCTTTGGTGATATGGACTTTAAAGTGGCGGGGACACATAAGGGAGTGACGGCGATTCAAATGGACATCAAGATCAATGGATTAAGTAAAGCCATTCTAAAAGAGGCCTTTGAAAAGGCGAGGGATGCAAGACTTCACATTTTGGATGACATTATGTTAAAAGTAATTGATAAACCAAGAAGTGAGCTTTCAAAATATGCTCCAATTATTAAGACCATCACCATTGATCCAGAAAAGATTAGCGACGTTATTGGAACAAAAGGAAAAGTAATTAATAAGATCATAGAGGACACAGGCGTGAAGATTGACATTGAAAATGATGGAAAGGTCTTTGTATGCGGTGTGGACGTTGCGATGGTGGAAAAAGCGATCGGCATTATCGAGTCCATTGCAAAGGGTGTTGAGGTAAATAAAATCTATGTTGGAAAAGTTGTAAAAACTACGACCTTTGGTGCCTTTGTTGAAATTGCCCCAGGAAAAGAAGGGTTGATTCATATTTCAAAACTTTCAATGGGCAAAAAAGAAAAGACAGAAAAAGTAGAGGACGTCGTGAGAGTAGGTATGGATGTTATTGTAAAAGTAACAGATATCGACGCAAATGATAAAGTAAATCTGATATTAATAGACATTAAAGGAAAGGAAGAATAGAATGGGCAAAGCAAATTTTCCAGGAATGCCTGGTAACATGGGGGAACTCATGAAACAAGCTCAAAGGATGCAAGAAGACCTGATGAAAAAGCAAGAAGAGATGACCAAAATGGAAGTTACAGCAAGCGCGGGCGGCGGAGCGGTGACGGCGATTATAACAGGAAACAAGGAACTAAAAAGCCTTGAAATCAGTAAGGATATTGTGGATGCAAATGATATGGATATGCTGCAGGACCTTATTATAGCAGCTGTTAATGAAGGAATCAGGAAGGTAAAGGCGCAAGAAGAAAACATGATGGGTGATATCACAGGCGGAATGAAGCTACCATTTTAAAAATAGAGTAAATATAGGGCAATTGACTATTTATATAGTAATTGCTTTTTCTATGTTCGGAGGGTAAAAAATCTGTTGATAAATCTTTAAAATTATGTATAATACTAATTATGGAATGGAGCTTTTATGAAATATTACGGAGAAGTGATGTCGAATTTGATCACAGAGCTGTCAAGGTTGCCAGGGATTGGTTTGAAATCGGCGCAAAGGTTGGCCTTTTATATCATCAATATGCCAGAGAAAAATGTGGGTAAATTAGCGAGTGCGATTACAGAAGCCAAGATAAAGATTAAGAAGTGTAGTGTTTGCAATAATATATCGGATAGTGATCCATGTGTGATCTGTTCAAATACAAAAAGAGATATTCACACCATCATGGTGGTGGAAACCCCACAGGATATGGCTTCTTATGAAAGAATAAAAGAGTTTAATGGTCTATATCATGTGTTAAATGGTGTGATCTCGCCAATGGCTGGCATTGGACCAAACGAAATTGATCTGCAGAATCTGTTTACAAGGCTTTCTAGTCAAAATGTATCAGAAGTCATTCTTGCGACCAACCCTACTGTTGAGGGGGAGGCGACCGCAATGTATATTGCTCGGATGTTAAAAAATTTTAACATAAAGACAACACGAATTGCAAAAGGAATACCAGTTGGTGGAGATCTTGAGTATGTGGATGAAATTACACTTACACAAGCATTAAATGGGAGAATAGAAATTTAGAAAAGAGGGTTTTATGATGAGAAAGAAATTGGTAATGGGAAACTGGAAAATGAATAAATCGGTCTGGGATTCATGTGAGTTTATCGAAGAAATTTACAATCAAATCGATACGGAAGAGGCGGATGTTGTAGTATGTCCTACTTTTCTAGCACTTTCAGAAATGGCGACCATATTTGAAGAATTCGGTGGAGAAGTGATGCTTGGAGCACAAAATATGCACTTTGCAGAAAATGGAGCATATACCGGGGAAGTGGCAGCAGATATGCTTGCGGAACTTGGGGTTACATATGTGATTATTGGGCACTCGGAAAGAAGACAATATTTTTCGGAAATCAATGAAACGGTCAATAAAAAAGTGAACACAGCGCTTGAGCATGGAATTATTCCGGTGATGTGCGTGGGGGAAAGCTTAGAACAAAGAGAAAAGGGCGAAACCTTTGATTTTATTCAAAAACAAATTAAAGAAGGGCTGAATGGGATCGAAAAAGAAGCCTTTGATAATATTGTCATTGCATACGAACCAATCTGGGCGATCGGAACCGGAAAAACAGCAAGCGCAGAACAAGCTGAAGAGGTATGTAAATTCATTAGAGGTGAGATTGAAAAGCTATACGGAAAAGAGGTCTCAGATGTGGTAAGAATATTATATGGAGGTAGTGTAAAAGCTAGTAATGCCAAAGAACTTTTTACAATGCCAAATATTGACGGTGGTCTTGTGGGTGGCGCGAGCCTTGAAAAAGACTTCATCGAAATTGTGAATGCTGCGAAATAGAAAGGAAATATAGATGGGAAATAAACCTACGGTACTATTAATACTAGATGGGTATGGTCTTACAAAAAATCCAGAGCGAAGCGCAATATATGGAAATGCACCTTATATTGATCAGCTTATGAGAGATTATCCATTCGCTGAGGGAGATGCAAGTGGACTTCCGGTTGGCCTTCCAGAGGGTTTGATGGGCAATTCAGAGGTGGGACATATGAACATGGGAGCGGGTCGAACCATCGACCAATCTATTGTTCGGATTTCAAAAGAAATTAGGAGTGGTCAATTCTTTGAAAATGAGGCAATGAACAAGGCGATTGATGATTGTATTCAGAAAAACTCAAATCTACATCTATATGGTCTTTTATCCGATGGGGGAGTCCATACTCTAAATATGCATTTATATGCCATTTTAGAGCTTGCTAAAAAAAGAGGGTTTGACCGAGTATATATCCACTGTTTTATGGATGGTCGTGATACCGCGCCTACTTCTGGGATCGGATATATTCGTGAACTAGAAGAGAAGATAGAAGAGATTGGAGTCGGTAAAATCGCCGGTCTGATTGGAAGATATTATGCAATGGACCGAGATAAAAAATGGGATCGAATTGAGAGAGCCTACAAAAATCTGGTTCTTGGTGAGGGAACCTCAGTGACAGATTGTAAAGAGGCATTACAAGACTTCTATCATCAAGGCATCACGGATGAATTTATGGAACCGATTACCGTTTTAGAAGACGGAAAGGTAAATGTGATCAAAGATCATGATTCTGTGGTTTTCTTTAACTTCCGTTATGACCGTGCGCGTGAAATATCGCGGGTATTTTGTGATGTTGAGTTCACGGAATTTGATGCATCAGCTAGACCAAAGGATTTGACCTATGTTTGTTTTACGGAATGTGATGTGACCATTCCAAATAAGCTGGTGGCATTCCCGGAAGAAGAGGTAATTAAAAACACGATGGCCGAGTACTTATCAAAGCTTGGCTTAAAGCAACTGCACATTGCAGAGACGGAAAAATATGCTCATGTAACCTTCTACTTTAATGGTGGGATTGAAAAACCATATGAGGGAGAGGACAGAATCTTGATTCCATCTCCTAAAGTGGCTACATTTGATTTGAAACCAGAAATGAGTATTGATGAAATCACACAAAATGTGGTTGAACAGATAGAACGTGACTTCTATGACTTTATTGTAATTAACTTTGCAAACCCTGATATGATAGGGCATACAGGCATCATGGAAGCAGCTGTGAAAGCAATCCAGGCGGTGGATGCGTGTACAAAAAAGGTGGTTGAAAAGGTGATTGGGGCAGGTGGACAAATATTCATCTGCGCAGATCACGGGAATGCAGAGGAGATGTTCAATGATAAAGGGGAAGTAGTCACCTCTCATACAACAAATAAAGTGCCGTTTATTCTTGTGAATGATTGGAAAGACATAAAACTAAGAGAGAATGGGAAACTAGGGGATATTGCCCCAACCCTTCTTGAAATGATGGGCATTCCACTCCCTCCTGAGATGACAGGTGCAAGCCTGATTGAGCACATTTAATATTGACATTTAAAAATAGTAGTTTATGATTGAGAAAATAAAGGGAGGATATATGAAAGATTTTATTGAGATTATGGATGTGAGGGCAAGAAGAGTACTTGACTCAAGAGGACTTCCTACAGTAGAAGTAGATGTGCTAACAGATGGTGGATATCTGGGTAGAGCAATCGTTCCTTCGGGTGCTTCGACAGGTCAGTTTGAGGCGGTTGAATTAAGAGATGGAAACAAAGACATATTTAAAGGGAATGACGTTTCAAAGGCGATTGAAAATGTAAATGCCAAAATAGCGGATGCCATTATCGGCATGAATGTACTGGATCAGGTTGCGATTGATACCGCCATGATTGAGCTAGACGGAACGCCAAATAAAGCAAAGTTGGGAGCAAATGCTATTTTAGCAGTATCGATGGCTTGCGCGAGAGCAAGCGCGGAAGCACTTGGATTGCCACTTTATCAATACCTAGGTGGGATTAAAGCAAAAGTGTTACCAGTTCCGATGATGAACGTATTAAATGGGGGAAAACATGCAGACAACACAGTGAACGTTCAAGAATTTATGATTATGCCAGTGGGCGCTAAAACATTTAGTGAAGCGGTTAGGTGGTGTTCAGAGGTTTATCATACTTTAAAGAAGGTATTAAAGGAAAAAGGTTTGGCGACAGCAGTGGGAGACGAAGGTGGTTTTGCACCGAATCTTTCAAATGATGAAGAGGCGCTTAAACTATTAGTGGAAGCAATTGAAAAAGCAGGATATAATACAACGCATGATTTTAAACTTGCAGTGGATGCAGCAGCTACTGAAATGTATACGGAAGAAGGAAAATATAACTTCTGGAAAACAGGCGAAATTAAGACGAGAGAACAAATGGTTGACTTCTGGGAAGACCTTGTAAATCGGTATCCAATCATCTCTCTTGAGGACTGTGTTGCAGAAGAAGACTGGGAAGGCTGGAAGATGCTGACACAAAGAGTTGGATATCGAGTTCAATTAGTTGGAGACGACCTATTTGTGACCAATACAGAAAGACTTGCAAAAGGAATACGTGAAAAAGCAGCAAATTCGATTCTAATTAAGGTAAATCAAATTGGCACATTAACGGAAACGTTTAACGCAATTGAAATGGCAAACTGCGCTGGAATGACAGCGGTTGTATCACACAGATCTGGTGAGACAGAGGATACCACGATATCAGACATTGTGGTGGCAGTAAATGCCGGACAAATTAAAACGGGTGCACCATGTAGGACAGATCGTGTTGCCAAATACAATCAACTGCTTAGAATTGAAGAGGAACTTGGAAATGTGGCAACCTATCGTGGTATGCAAGCATTTTTCAATATCAATAAAAATTAGGAGGAAAAAATGAACACAATACTATTTATGGTCTACCTATTGATATCGTTACTCATTATTATTTTGGTTTTGGCTCAAAAAAGCAAAGACAATGGATTCTCAACAGCAATGGCAAGTTCAAACGATAGCCCAAGAGGAAATACGTTTGAGCGAAAGATGCAAAACTGGACCAAATACTTGGTTATTCTTTACATATTATTGTCCATCAGTATCAACTTCGCGCTTGTTCAAGACAAGACAATCACAAAAGACAATAACGTAAACAATGAGATTTATGATACAGAGGATGAAGTGACAGGAAATAATGATACGGTAGAAGGCACCGATACAAATGATGCAGAATAGATTAAGTTTACTTAATCTTTTTTTCTATGGAGGTGAGAGAAGAGAATGTTAAAAGTTGTGAATACAGAGAGATGGATTGTTAAAAATATCATTAGTCTTTTGCTTTTCCTTGCTCTATGTGCAGGAATTTGGGGGGCGTTTAAACCACTTCCAAGTGGGATCAACTATATTTCGGAGAGTTATGTGACCAATGACGTTCGTTTTATTTATGACC
>JAVBPT010000073.1:0-23689 GCA_031549455.1 Eubacteriales bacterium | reverse complement strand
ATAAATCTGTTTTTGTTTTTCTGTTAACAAGGCATGATAGAAATCATATAGCAATGTTTTCTTTAAAAGAACATCCATAAAAATATCACCTGTCAAGTACTTCTACTTTATAGGTGATATTATACTGTTTGATCCCTCATTTGTCAATAGGTTAGATAAATTTTTTCAAGATATCGATGTTCTTTTCTTCCACCTGAAGCAGCTTGGTTGCCAAATGCAGTGATGTGCTCGAGGCCTCTTTGTACTCATTCATTTTCTTCCCAATCTCAACAATATTTTTATTGCTTTTTTCTTTTGCCAGACTGAATAACGCAGAAGAGGATGGTTCCAACTTCGTGTGAATGAAGGAAGCAATTTCATAAACCAGGCTTAGCTTTTTCCTCACCTCATCCTTCTCCATAAGCAATGCAATGCTTGCATCATAGATCTTTTCATACTCCTTCTTCTGCAATTTCAGTGCCTCCTTTGTTTTTTTATCCTTTATCATATCTGTCAACTTTGTCACCTTTTTTGCTCCTTCTTTTGCATTCTCTTTTAGGAAGTGTAAAATTTCATAATCCGCTCCCATTTTATTCTCCTTTTAGCATATTTTAATCAAAATCTCACATAATATTCTATGAAAAAACAATGCATAAGGAGTTTGTATGACCTATAAATCAGGTGAAAAGCCAGGAAATGGGAAATATAGCTGCATTTTGTGCCAGGCCGAGATTGCTCTTCTTGAAGATGGCAGCCTTCCAATCTGTCCCGTTTGTGGTTTTACCGAGTTTGAAAAAGAAGACTAATTTTAGTCTTCTTTCACATTCTGGAGATAGAAGGAAGATTGCTTAGATTGTTTCCTTCTGTTCCATCTGGGAGTGATTTTAAATACTCATTTCCATTTCTTGTAGAAATGCCTACACCCATAATCTCTCCATTTTTAGCAAGGGTCACACCCTGTTCTTTGCTTACTGTATTTCCATCTGACAATTGATAGCCTGCCACTCGTCCACCTTCCTTTACAAGTCCAACGATCTTTTTGGCATCCACCTTTGGTGTCGGAATTTCTGACATCGCCATCATTGGCAATTTCTTTTTCATCTTTTCATCCATCATTTTTTCTCTTCTTTCCTTAAATTTAAAATCGTATGACGCTTAGTCATATTATCTCAAATTTAGTCAAAAATATTCTACTTCGAAAAGATCCCCTTGATCTCATCCACTTCAATCATTCCGGTTTTTCTAAGAAGAATTTTTCCGTTCTCATCAATCAAGAGTGTGGTTGGGATATATGCCACACCATAGGTTTCGTTGGCTATACCCTCGTCATCAAAAAATAGGTTTAACCTGATCTCTTTATCTGCAAGAAATCTTTCGATCTCAGACTTGCTCAAACCAGCTTCTTCTGCATAAAGATCTAAAAAAATAAATTCAAGATCTTCTACACTTTTCATCTCCTCATAGTATGCGCTTAGTTCTGGCAACTCCATCATACATGGAGGACACCAGGTTGCAAAAAAGTTTAAAACCACTTTTTTACCCCTAAAATCAGAGAGCTTGAAAAATAGATCTTCCCCATTTGTAAAATAAATCTCTTTTGCCACATCATTCTCAAAAATCCCTGTTTTTTCTTCTAAATCAATCCCATTTTCGTACGAAGCTTCGTTTTCATGATCGTGATCATGGTCCAGATGAAAAACACCAAAACCCAAGATGTCAAGACCGATTATGATTAAGATCACTCCTGTTGCGATTTTAATCATTGGTAAATATTTTCCCATCTTTTTAATAAATGGCATCACACTTCGCGCGAAGAAAGACATCACAATAAATGGAGTACTGTATCCCACTGCATAGAAAAACAAAAGCAATCCACCTTGTTTGACTGTTTCAAGCGTAGCGGCTAGTGCAAGAATGGAGGTAAGCATTGGGCCCACACAAGGCGTCCAAGCAAAGCCAAACATCGCACCAACCAGGATTGACCTGAAGAAGGTTACATTTTCATAGACCACTTTGCTTTTAATCTCTCTATTTAAAAATGAAATGTGAATGAATCCAAGCTGAAATATCCCAAAGAAAATGATTACTGTCCCACTGATGTTTTTTAACAATGTTTTATTTTGGGTCAAATACTATCCAAATCCTGTTGCCACAAGACCGAGGGAGATAAAAATGATCATCAGTCCAAGTACAAAACCAAAGCTATTGATCCAAAGCTTCATTTTTACACGACTATTCTCTTCCATCTCGGAGATGGTATTTCCCATCAGATAACTCAAATAACCCGGTATGACGTGTAGCATACAAGGCGTAAAAAAAGAGGCCAGTCCAAACCAGACTGCTGAAAAAATTTCGGGCGTTGTAACCATTTCTCAATTCTCCTATAAAACTTCCTAAAATAATAACACACAATATATAAAAGATCAAACCTTTTATGCTTTTTTAAATGAATAACCAAACTCACATGGAATGGTGGTGTTTTTAAATTCCTCAATCAGATAGTCATCTGTCATTCCGGAGATATAATCGGCCACAATCATTTCATTTGGATTCTCGCTCTTATATGATTCTCCCCTATACTTCGAAAAGAAAGAGATGCCGGAGTCTACATTTTCCTCCAACTGACTGAGGTAAGTATAAAACATCACCTGAAACATATTTTTCATCTTGACGTCCTTGTCCTTGATTTGCTCGTTTGAATAAATTCGTTTATAATTAAAATCCTTTAGTTTTTTAAAGGCCTCGAAACAATCCTCCGAAAAACTCAAGGTCTCCTCACCATAACTATTGTTCAACAGATCGATAATTAGGTTATTTACAATTGACTTGTTGGTATCCCCAAGTATATTTCGTATCTCCACTGGTATCTCCGTCCGGTCAAGAATTCCCATTATAATGCCATCTTCGATGTCTCGTCCGACATAAGCAATTGCATCACTTAGTCTCACCACACATCCCTCCATCGTCATTGGAACAAGTTTTTTTGATTCATCTCGCTCAAAGCATTCCTTATATTCCCCTATAAAGTCTTCTATTCGCTTACTTCGGTCCGGCCTATATTCCTTCTGTATAAACTCGCCATTGTGGCATAAAATCCCGTCCATCGTCTGAACGGTCAGATTCAGTCTTAAAATATCTCTTACAAGTCGCACGCTCTGTGCATTGTGCTTAAAGAAAAATTCATGTCTTTTTGTGATTTCATTTAAGAAACGTTCCCCATCATGTCCATAGGGAGTGTGTCCCAAATCATGTCCTAACGCGATTGCTTCAATTAAGTCTTCATTGAGTTGCAAGGCGCGACCAATGGTTTGCGCAATCTTGGATACGAGTTGCACGTGGACCGCTCTGGTTGTCACAAGATCATTTTTAACAAGTGAAAACACCTGCGTTTTGCCCATATACCTTGTGTAAGCTCTAGAATGAAGAATACGATCTGCATCTCTTGTAAAAGGATTTCTTATATCCCTGTCGTCATCATCCTCCCGCTCACGCAAAAAGCTGGTGCTTAAAGCGGCCTCTTTTCCAAGCATCTGTTTCTCTCGGTCCAGATTGATTCGTCGAATCTCATCTTGTATTGATTGCTTTAATTCCATCTTTTCACCTCTACTCAACTACGATCGCTGTTCCGCTGGCAATGACCATCAACATGTTTCCTTGGCCAAGTACCTCATAATCAAAGTCTATTCCAATCACCGCATTGGCCCCATCTTGAGCGCTCTATCCTTCATTTCATTCAGTGCATTTTCTCTTGCATCAATCAGTTCTCCCTCATAAGATCCGGACCTCCCGCCAAAGAAATTGGTGAGACCCGCTGCAAAGTCTTTAATAAAGTCAACACCATTTACCACTTCCCCAAACACAATTCCTTTATATTCAACAATTTTCTTTCCCTCAATTTGAGCTGTCGTTGTAATAATCATTTTTCCCTCCTATATTAAACAAATGACTGCAACCTGACTTCCTCTATTCAAGCCTTGTATGCGATGTGAGAAGAATAAGTCCCTTCTGCACATTGTGCAAAGATCACATTCCTCTATATTTTCTAATTTTACACCCGCTTTAAGTGCGAGTCTCTTATTCACTTCCTTAAGATCCATCTTATACTTTTGTTCACCACATGCCTTTATACATTCCTCTATACAAATGTATTCCCCCAGCTGATCCAAAAATACCTTTAAAACCTCCTCCCCAATCTCATAACATTCCATACAAATTGCAGGGCCGAAGGCGAGTAAAACATCCGCAGGGTTTGAGTCAAACACAGATTGCATGGTGGATAAAGTCTTACTAAGAATATTTCCGACTGTTCCCCGCCAACCCCCATGAGCCGCAGCAATTACTTTTTTCACTGGATCAAAGATCAAAATGGGTAGGCAGTCTGCATAACGGGTTACAAGAGAGACTTTGGATATATTGGTAACCATTGCATCGACACTCGTAAAATCAGATGCTGTCATCAATCCCTTCCCCACGTCCTCTTCGCGTATCACCCTCACATTGGTTTCGTGAACCTGGCTAGACAGTGTGATTTTGTCATAATCAATTCCCGTAGTCTCTGCCAAAATCCTAAAGTTTTGTTTTACCTTTTCCTTATCATCACCCAGATCAAAACTTAGATTCATCGACTCATAGACACCCGAGCTCACGCCACCTTCCTTGGTTGTATAAAAGGCTTTTACAAATCCTGTATCGGTTAAAAGGTTAAACCAAACCAGTCTCATATTCTCATGATCTCTCAATTCAGCCATTCTCGCTCCTATCTATATAAAAAAAATACAATCCCAATAAAATGTAAAGTTGCCGCAATGTTAATAAAAAGGTGCCATACCATATGATGAAACTTGAATCCCTTCAAAGCATAGAAAAAGGCGCCAATCGTATAACAGATTCCCCCAGCAACAATTAGCCATAGAAGAACCATGTCTGCCTTGGCAAGGAACATTGGTAAAAAGAGAACAACTGTCCATCCCATTACGAGGTACATCGTAAGGCTCAACTTAGGAATCGACCTTTTTAAGAGAGATTTATAAAAAATGCCAAATAGAACAATTACCCATTGAATCGCTATAATTACCCAACCTTGCCATCCTCCAATTACAGAAAGTGCAATAGGGGTGTAACTTCCCGCAATTGCAAAGTAGATCGCGATATGATCTAGCACCTTAAATACCTTCTTATGTTTTGAATCCAAGGTCATAGAATGATACAATGTAGAACTCATAAACATAAAGAAAAGAGAAATCACAAAGATAGAAACCCCAACCGATGCTAGCATATCTCCATGTTCATAGGACCACACAGCGGAAAATGGAATTAAAAAGAGCGATAGAAGAAACATGGCGCCATGCGATGTTGCATTTGCAATTTCTTCCCCAAATGTGGAAATATATTGTTTGTGTTGTTTTTTTCCTTTTTCTTTTCTACTCATATTTACTTCACCTCAAACAAAATAATACTCTTTTTTTTAATAATTGCAAGAAGGAGTTTCGTAAAGGTCTCTATTCTTTTTTACTTAAACAAACTCCATATCCTTAGAAAGTAGGCGATCGATCTATGTTATTCCCTACTCAAAAAAATAGATCATACTATGAGATATGATCTGCGGTATATTCGATTACGGTTTCAAAATCCGTTAATGTCTTTTTCAATAAAATTAAAATAGGGTGTTCAATTCGATATAAGTTTAGCCCTGTCATTGTCGCATCATACATCTGTTTTTGATACCAAAGCTGATCCTCATAAGAAGAATGAAATGGTTTGAATGTCTCTATGACTCCAATTTCATGAATGCTTTGCACAAATGCCCTCATGTTTGAAATCTTGTCTGCCGCGCTCAGCAATTTGGAGTCAAAACTTGCAGCTCGAATATGTTTGATTTTATTTTTTTTTCGTGTTTTCCATGACAAGCTTTTATCTAGATCCGTCACGTCTCGTACATATCTTGCCACATCTGCACCAAACTCCTCTTGAATCTCTTCTAATGTATGTTCTGTATCCTCCACCACATCATGCAAAAGAGCCGCAATAATCAGATCCTCATGATTTATTTCGTATTCTGCGATAATCTCAGCCACCTCAATCGGATGAATGATATATGGTTGATTACTGTTCTTTCGTATTTGACCCTTGTGTGCGTCTCGTGCAAACGCCATTGCTTTTTCTATTCTACTCATTTTTCTTAAATCCCTCTCCCAGCACTTCACGTGCATCCAGTACTGTCATAAAAGCACGTTCGTCTAATTGTTTTACCACTTCCTTTAGCTTCGGCAACTCTTTTGGTGAAACGATTGAGAACAAAATGTCTTTATCGGTATGATTAAACATTCCTTCTCCCTTTATACTCGTAACCCCTCTATTTAAACCATCCATAATCGCTCTACTGATCTCTTCCTTTTTATCCGTAATGATATAGACTGCTCTTGCAAACGAAAGACCATCCAAAATATTGTCCATCAACCTTGTGGTTAGATAAACCGCAATGACTGCATAGAGCGCCTTTTCAAATCCAAAAACAATCGCACCACCAAGCACAATAATTGTTTCAACCACCCTTAATACGTTTCCGATAGAGATATGCTTATTAAAATGTTGAATGATAATCGCGATGAGATCTGTTCCTCCTGTAGAACCAAAGCCCATAAATACCATTCCAAGCCCCACGCCATTTAAGACGCCCCCATAAATGCAAGACAAAAGTAAACTGTCAGTTGGAGCAGCAATCTTCTCTGTTAAAAATAACATGAATGTTAAAGACAACATACCTATCAGACTTTTTACACCTAGCTTTTTACCTTTTAGGAGAATGGCGACCGCAAAAAGCGGAATGTTAAAGATGATGTTGGTTAGCCATAAAGGAATCTCGGGAAAAAAGTTTCGTATGATGATTCCAAGACCAAGCACACCTCCGGTTACAAGATCATGTGTCACAAAAAAAAGGTTCGTACCCAAAGCCATTAGGAGTGAACCCAACAATATATAAACATAATCCTTTATTCTAAACTTGTTCAGAATGTTCTCCATCATTCTTTTCCTCTTCTTTCAAATTTGGAAGTTCATCCAGGGTCTCAATTCCAAAGTACATCAAAAATTTGTCGGTTGTACCAAACAAAATGGGCTTACCAATCTTTTGGGACCGACCTAGTTCACGAATCAACTCATACTCAATGAGCTTATTCACAAGATGATCGCTTTTCACCCCTCTGATTTTTTCAATTTCTGGTTTTGTGATTGGTTGTTTATAAGCAATAATTGCGAGTGTTTCTAACATGCTTGGTGTAATCTTTGCCTTGGAAATATGCGAATGTACCTTTGTAATATATTCAAATATGCTCTCCTTGGTTACAAGATTATACTTATCTTCTACTTGTACGACTTTAATTCCACGGTTTTCATCTTCTAAATACCGCTTCATCATCTCCTGCATAATGGTATTGGTTTCAACAATTGTCCTATTCAAAGCTTCTGCAAGAGACTTAATATCGATCGGTTCATTTGATACGAATAGTATACCCTCTATAATGCTTTCCAATTCTTTTTCATTCATTTTTTTCACCTTTTTTACTGATATAAATTTCACCAAATGGTTGGTCTTGGGCTATCGCAATCTCTCTTTGTTTAATCAGTTCAAGCAAAGCCACAAAAGTCATCACCATCTCCATCTTTTCCGCCTGATTTTCAAAAATCTCTCTAAAAGAAATCTGATTTTTCTTAAAGAGCTTTTCTAGTATCACTTCGGTTTGTTTTTCAATAGAATAGTCTGTTTTTCGAACAATATTTTTTCGGATAGCCTCCTTCAAGTCGATCTTTTCAATCGACCGATCTTGACGAAGCATTTTCAAAAATACATCTGTTAAAGTATCTAGATCCACGCCATCCAGAAAAACATTCACATCCAAATCTGCTTTTAGCTCTTTTAACAAATCATTTTGTGGTTTAAAGAGAATGTTGCTTGACTCCTCTTGCATCCTATCAAGGGTTCCCACGATCTCCTTAAACTTTTTATATTCCAACAATTTTTCAACCAGCTCATCTCGCGGATCTTCTTCCTGTTCTTCCTCTTTTGGCAAAAGCATTCTGGACTTAATTTTTAGCAGCGTGGCTGCCATTAACATAAACTCTCCAATGTTGTCAATATTTTTCTCTACGAGTGCCTCTACCTCTAGAAGGTATTGTTCTGTAAGCTCTGCAATTGGAATGTCATAAATATCAATCTTTTGTTTTTCGATCATCTTATATAAAAGCTCAAATGGTCCCTCAAAAACCTCTATCTTTACGTTCATCATGGCGTTCCGCCGTCCATAAAGAAATGATAGAAAAAGGCAACTACGATGAACGAAAGATTGAGCATACAACCTATAATTAGATCAATGATCGGACTAATAATTTTACTGAGGACGCCTGTGAAGATTAAAAGTAGGGTGATCATATAAATCACTCTTTCATACTCTAACATCTTAAAATACCACTTAGATGGTAAAAATCCAAAAACGATCTTGGATCCATCAAGTGGTGGAATTGGAATGAGGTTAAAAATAGCAAGTGAAACATTTACAGAAACCCCCAATCCAAATAGTGTATATAAAATTTCTTCAAAGTTTGTAAACTCAGGTTGTAGCATATTTTTTCCAACAAAAAGTCCGCTCAGCATCAAGGCAAAAGCAAAGCCAAGCAGCAGATTTGAAAGCGGTCCAGCAAGCGCTGTTAACACGCTTCCCCATTTCTTGTTTTTGAAATTCGCAGGATTGTATGGAACGGGCTTGGCCCACCCAAATCCAAAAAGGAATAGCATGATGAAACCAGCTGGATCGATATGACGAATCGGATTCAAGGTAAGTCTGCCCTGGTTTTTGGCAGTATCATCACCCAAAAAGTAGGCCATAAATCCATGGCAAGCTTCATGTATACTAAATGACAGCAACATAATCGGTATTAATAATAAAGCCGTTTTTAAATCTAAATTTCTCATTTTTATCCCTTTATTCGCATGATATTAGATAGTGGTAAAGCGGTTGGCCTCCGTTTTCGAGTTCAATATCCATTCTTGGATATTTGGATTCAATATAGCGCACAATTTTCTCGGATTCGTCAGATTTCGCATCAGAGCCCGCGTAAATGGAGACGATGTCTGCTCCATCCCCCACAATTTTATCAATGGCCGTACAGGTTACGCTGCAAAGATCGGTTCCCACTCCCTCAATTTTGTCCTCTACAATGCTAAGTATATTTCCTTTTTTAATCTCTTTTCCATTTATTTTTGTATCCCGAACCGCAAAAGTGATTTCGGCCACTTTGACCTTTTTCACAATTTCCTCCATCGTCCTTGCAAGTTCATTCAGGTCTACATCTATCTCCGCATCATCATAATTAATCAATGCAGACATCGCTTCCGGAACACTGGTGGTCTTAATGACTCTGACCTCTTTGTCTTCAACCAATGCCTTTGCCTGTTCTGCTGCCATGATAATGTTCTTATTGTTTGGAAACAGCAAAACCTTATGTGCCTTTAATCGATTAATTGCATCCACAAAATCCTCTGTGCTTGGGTTCATAGTTTGACCACCATCAATGATGATGTCTGCTTTGGCTCGTTTAAACAAATTTCTCATACCAGCACCACTTGAAACCACAATGATTCCCACTTCTTTATCCTCTAGCACCTCTTCCTTCTTGGTGTCTTCAAGGATGGAGGTATGTTGCTCCTTCATATTTTCAATTTTAATATTTGAAAGAGAGCCCAGTGTTAATGCATTCTCAAGCACAACTCCAGGATGGTTTGTATGTACATGAACCTTAATCAGGTCCTCATCTTCAACCAGTACAAGGGAATCCCCTTCTCTTTTCAGCACCCCATTAAACTTGATCATCTTCTCATTGGTAAAGCTTTCTTTATTCAATATGAATTCTGTACAGTAGGAATATAAAATATCCTCCGTGTTAAATTTGGAAATCGCTGCTCCTGCTGTGGTATCTTTTTTTGCATCTTCGCTCAGCTCCTCTTCCACACTGTTTCGCAATCCGTTTAATAATCCATCAAACACAGTAAGTAACCCTTTCCCACCAGAATCCACCACACCTGCCTCTTTTAAAACAGGTAGCATATCTGGTGTTTTATCTAAAACAATATATCCGTACTCAATACATTTTTCCAGGAACACGTCTACTTCCTTTTCTTCCCGCTTAGCCGCCTCCTCTGACAAGGCCCTAATAATGGTCAACATGGTTCCCTCTTTGGGTTTCATTACCGCCTTATAGGCCACATCAGTAGCGCTTTTTAAAACAGCTTTGAGATCTTCTGTCTTCGCCTCTTCTTTGTCCTTTAATGCCAGATAAAATCCTCTGAAAATCTGGGATAAAATGACCCCGGAGTTTCCCCTGGCTCCTCTTAAAGCACCTTGAGAGGCTATTTTTGCTACCTCTTCTATCGAATCCGAGTGGCATTTTTTAACTTCCCGTGCCACCGTGCCGATTGTCATATACATATTTGAACCCGTATCCCCATCTGGGACAGGGAATACGTTCAGTTCATCGATATCCTTTTTAAATCTTTGAAGATTGTTTGCTCCCGCAATAATCATCCTTCGTAAGTCTTTACCGTTTATACTGTTCATATCCTTATCCCTTCTACCATCAATTTCACATCTTTTACTTTAAGTCCTGTCAGTTGCTCAACCTTATAGGCAACCGTCTGGATAATACTTTCACCAATGGCGGAAATGCTGGTCCCATAGCTTAATATTACGTGTAATGTAATAAAAAGCGAATCCTCTTCAATCTGTATGTCAATTCCCCTTGTCATACTATGTATGCCAAGGAGTTTTACAAGCCCTGCGGTCAAATTCTTCGTGGCCATACCAACAACGCCATAACACTCCATTGCGGTCAAACCGGCAATCTGAGCTATCGCATTTTCACTGATTACGATTTTACCGTACTCGTTCGTCGTCTCCAAAATCATATTTTCACTCCCTTTTACCATCTTTACATGATTATATCATTTATATTTACAATTTAAAAGCATTTTTTATGACTATTTACTTTACAACCTCCTATTCTTATGCTATAATACACAATAGTTTTTAAAAGTAAAGGTATTAAAAGGAGGAAAAAAATGGCTAAATGTGCGATGTGTGGGAAAGGTGTTGTATTTGGAATCAACATAAGCCATTCACATAGAAGAACCAACCGAACTTGGAAGGCAAATATTAAAAAAGTACACATGGATATTGATGGTAGAAACAAAAAAATACCACTTTGTACTTCTTGCCTCAGAACCATGTCAAAAGAAAATGCATAAACTCCTACCGGGGTTTATTTTTTTATTACCATCCACTGCTTTTATGAAAGAAAAGCTCATAAATACCTGCTGAAAAAAGCAGCACACTAAAGACCTTTTTTATGATCTTGGCATCGATATTGGTACTAATTAGTGCCCCAATAATGCTTCCGCAGATAGCGGCAAAAAGCAACTTGTAGACGACCTTTTTATTAATGAGGTCGTTTTTTAGGTTGATTGAACTGGTCATCACAGCCACTGGAACGTAATACATTAAATTTAAAAGCTGAGCGTCGAGTTGGTCTTGCCCAAGGAAGTCGAGCGCCGGAATCAGGATGGCTCCTCCTCCCGCCCCAAGTCCTGTCAGACTCCCTGCGCAAAAGCCAATAAGAAGGTAAATCCAACTTTTCATCTTCACCGAAAGAAGATAATCAGGCTCGTCGCCGTAATGACAAGCGCAAATATCTTGTGTACAATCTTATTGCTCAACTTTTTTAATGCAAACGTCCCCACAATACCCCCTAGCGTTCCAGCCGTTACCAAGGGGATGAGAATATTCCATTGTATCTTCAATTTATTCAGATAGACGATGATGGTCACAATGGATAAGATCCAGATATAGGAAAGTGTAGTAGCTTGCGCTTTTTTTTGTTCTAATCTAAAAAATCTAGAAAGAACGATCACGGAAACCATTCCTCCGATTCCACCAACCAGACCATTTAAAAAGCCCACAACCAGTCCAAGAGACGATAATTTCATAAACTCTTTCATGAACTCCTCCTCTCTCTAGTTTGGGCCAGATTAGACCTTCTTATACAAAATCGCTCATCACAACATTCGCCAGATCAAGTCCCCTTCTGGTTAGCCGTAAATGGTTCTCTACCACTTCCACCAATCCATCTTTGAGATTTCTTTGAATAACCTCCTGATATTTGCTCATCAAATCAATGTTAAATCGCTTGTTGATCCGTCTTATATCGACCCCTTTTAATAAGCGAAGGCCTAGAAAAAGAGACTCAGAAAGTCGATCCGCTTGAGAAAGAGAAATAACTCCTTCATAGGGGCTCCCCTGGATATAAGTCTTGATATCACTGATATTGTGGTACCGTGTATTTGAAAAACACGAATGTGCGGCAGCACCTATTCCCACGTAGTCTTCATTTCTCCAATAAGTCAGATTATGGAGACATTTTTTCTTCCCAAAGTTTGAGATTTCATATTGGGGATAACCATTTGCGCTCAAGGTATCACAAAGCAAATGATAAAAGCCTCGATCCTCCTCGTCATCTGGAAAATGATACCTATTTTCTTGTTTAAAGGTATACATTTTGGTGTGCTCTGCAAGAGTTAGGCTATAAGCGGAGATGTGATCTGGTCGCAGAGACAGTATTCGAGTAAGATCTCTCCCTAAATCTTCCATTGTTTCATCCGGCAATGAAAACATTAAATCTAGACTAATATTTTCAAAGCCAATTTCTCTTGCTAGCTTAAAATTCTGTTCAAACTGTCTGTAACTATGGACCCGGCCAATCTTTTTGAGTAAAGAATCATTTGTACTTTGAAGTCCAAAGCTGAGACGATTCATTCCAAGCTCCCTATATCCCCTTAATTTCAAATCATGAATGGTTCCGGGATTGACCTCTATACTCTGTTCAATCGCTTTAGTAAACATAAAATTTTTATGTAAACTTTCCATGATCTGTTGTATCTGGCATAAAGATAAAATGGAAGGGGTCCCTCCTCCAAAAAAAACAGTCTTAACAAGATATCCTTTTAGCTTCTCTCGGTATCCTTCTATTTCTTTTACCAGCGCATGCACGTAAGCGTCCATCTGTTCCTCTTGGTTTGCACAAGAATAAAAGTCGCAGTAGTAACACTTCGACTTACAGAATGGGATATGGATATATACACTAATCTCTTTTTTCATCGATCCCTCATTTTATGCGGAACGTGTCCATCACCGCTTTTACAATATCACTCTGAAGGAAATGCTTTTCAATATAGCCCTTCATCGGTGGGAGCATGCAAATCAAAATCACTCCAAGAAAGAAGATGGCCATATAAAAACTGGTTTTGATGTTCAGGTAAAAGTTTTCCTTCCAAATCTTTGCTTTATAGTCCCTAATCCTTTTTAGCTCTTCCTTGGTATATTCTCCCCTCGCCCATCTCTCTTTGTTTTTCAAATCGTCTAGGTAACTTCTGTATTCATTTAAAACATTTAGGTATGCATTATTCTGTGATGTGTCTGTAAAAACCACATCTCGAGTGGTCTCTGGTTGTGTTTTCTGAGCCCCAAATGTGCTTTCAAAGTTTTGCTCTGTCCTTTCTTTATCTCTTACCGTACTCGCTCTCCTTCTTTCCTCTTCTAGAAGGTCTTGATCGTATTTAACCCGTTTTGTCTCATCCGACAAAATTTCATAGGCTTCGTTAATTAAAATAAGCTTTTTTGCATATTCTTCATTCCCCTGGTTATTGTCTGGATGATACTTTTTGACGAGTGTTTTATAAGCTTTCTCGATCACCTCAGAAGACGCACGAGCGCTCACCTCAAGAATCTCATAATATTTTTTTTGCATACGACTTCCTTTTGAAAATATTATAGCATGAACAATTCAAAATATCAATTTAAACCATAGAAAAAAGGTTTAGCCCTTAGACCAAACCAAATGGGGTATTTATGAGAGGATTCAAAATGAAGAAATACACAAATGTGTTGAAAGAATGTCTATATTATATCGTTTTATCTTAAAATGTCAATATTTATCTATTAAAAAAATGGTCTGATCCAAGGATCAAACCGAGTAAGGGGGTTATTATCTCACCGGTAAGTAAAAACGTTATACCCTATGACTGCGGCTATTGCCACAATCGGGTTAGAAATAACACCATTACAAAAAATATACAAATCAAAAAGAATATTGTTATTATATCATATTTCGACAAGATGTCAAACAAAACTATTCGACATTATTCGACATTTAGCTCAGCTATCCAAAGTCCATGCAGATTACAATATTCATATACTTTTATGTTCTTTGCATGTTCTATCTTAAAACTAGCCATTGGTTTTTCCATTCGATCCAGCCACCTTGCTTGGGTCATCCCATCATAAACCACATAAATCCATTCGATGCCATGCTCTTCTGTTGCAGGATGTTCCACCTCTCCCACCTTCACTGTCAGAATGCTATTCTCATAGGATAAAACCGGCACATGCTTTTCTCCTGCACCATCGCTTGTGTTGGGAACTTGTTCTCTCATTTTTGTATTGCAACAGCTAAGCGCTCCGCCACCGTCTTGTAATACGGAAACCATCTTGCCACAAATCTCACATTTATAAACCTTCAATTCTCTTTTCATATGTCCCTCCTATAAAATACTTTGTGCTTCCAACTCTTTTCTTCTCGCTTTATAATCTGGCATCAGCTCTTGAAACATTTTATGAAATCCCGCTTTATGATCATAATGAATCGTGTGTATCCATTCATGCATCATCACATATTCAATACACTTTGGATCAGTTGTAATTAAAAGTTTATTCAGTGTAATAGTGTTTGTTTTTTTAGAATAGCTTCCCCAAAATGTCTTCAATTTTTTTATTTTTAACCTTGGGATCTGTCTGTCGCCCATAGTAAATACTAGAGACGTCTTTTCCATTATTTGACCGAATCGTTCAGCGCATTCTTGATCCATCCAATTCTCAAGCTGTTTTTTGATATTGGAATGGTTCTGTGTGTAGATGTAAAGAAACGATTCATCCAAATCAACCTTTTCGATATCTGAATCGACAATACTCAGCCGTCGCTCTTTTCCAAGAAGCTGAACGACTTCTCCATCTACCCATTTTAAATTCTCAAACTGAAATTTCTTTCGCTTCTCTTTCTGATTGATACTTTTATCCATCCAGTCAACATGCCTGGTCAAAAAATTTATAATTTCATACTCTGCCACCCATCTACTCGCAGAAACTCGTATAATAGAATTCGAATCAACTCTTGCAATGATATTTTTAATTCTCTTTCGTACAATTTCATATCGGTAATGCTTTCCATCAATTTCTAGATCCTTTATCATTCTTCCTCTTTTGGCTCTTCTTTCGCTTCAAAATCAAGAGGCTCTAATTCTTCACCATCAAACAATCTTGCAAATTCTTCACCTGTCAATTTTTCTCGTTCGATTAAGTAATAGGCGGTTTTGTCTAAAATCGTATCATATTGTTTTAAAATCTCCTCCGCTTTTTTATATTGGACATCAATAATTCTTTTGATTTCCTCATCAATAATTCTCGCCACATCTTCTCCATAATTTTTAACATGGCCAAAATCTTTTCCAATAAATACCTCGTCACTCTCAGAGCCATATTGAATAGGACCCAGGATTGTGCTCATACCATATTTTGTAACCATGTCTCGCGCAATGCCAGAAGCTCTTTCGATGTCATTACTTGCGCCCGTCGTGATGTCACCCATTTTTAAATACTCAGCAACCCTTCCCCCAAGTAAGGCAATAATTTCTTGCTCCATAAAAGATTTTGTGAGGGTTTGACGGTCCTCTTTTGGAAGAGGCATCGTATACCCGCCAGCAAGACCAGTCGGAATAATCGAAATGCTATGCACCTCATCCATATCCGCTAACACATGATGTAAGATGGCATGGCCCGCCTCATGATAGGCAGTCACTTTCTTTTCTTTTTCTGAGATCACTTTACTCTTCTTCTCAGTTCCAATTCCCACTTTTACAAAGGCACGTTGAATATCATACATTGCAATTTTCTTTTTATTATTTTTGGCCGCATTGATGGCCGCTTCATTTAAGATGTTTTCAAGATCTGCACCTGTAAATCCAGCAGTGGTCTTTGCAACCACCTCAAAGTTTACATCCTCTTCAAAGGGTTTTCCCTCTGCATGCACTTTTAGAATTTGCTCTCTTCCCTTTACGTCTGGTTTCCCAACATAGACTCTTCGGTCAAAACGTCCCGGCCTTAAGATAGCTGGATCCAAAATATCCACTCGGTTGGTAGCCGCAAGAACAATCACTCCTTGGTTTGGATTAAATCCATCCATCTCTACGAGCAATTGATTTAGGGTTTGTTCTCTTTCATCATGCCCTCCGCCAAGTCCGGCTCCTCTTTTTCTACCCACTGCATCAATCTCATCAATAAAGACGATACAAGGTGTGTTTTTCTTCGCCTGTTCAAAAAGATCCCGTACTCTAGAAGCCCCCACCCCTACGAACATTTCAACGAAATCCGAGCCCGAAATACTAAAGAACGGAACACCTGCTTCACCAGCAACCGCCTTTCCAAGCAGTGTTTTTCCTGTTCCGGGAGGCCCAACTAATAAAACGCCCTTTGGAATTCTGGCACCCATAGTGATGAATTTTTTCGGTTCTTTTAGGAACTCCACAATTTCAGTTAACTCTTCTTTCTCTTCTATGAGTCCCGCCACTTTATTAAAATTCACCTTCTTGTTTTCATCAATATACACTTTGGCTTTACTTTTGCCAAATGAGTTGAGCCTACCGCCCCCTCCACTTGATTGACTCATGAAAATGGTCAGGATAATCACAAATAGGACAATCATAATAACCGTTGGAATTAGATTCGTAAGCCAACTAAGGTCTTCCTCTTTTTTAATCTTGGCCTGCATCTCCGGAAATTTTATAATGGAATCATCAACCAGACTCATAAAAGCAGTTGCATCTGGCACCACTGTTTCCACAATTAATAAATTTTTTTCATCATCGGGATTCTTTATGTAAGCCTTCACCGTAATATTCTTCCCCTTATCATTCGATGAAATATTGATTTGTTCAATATTTCCGGTGGTAACAGCCAATATGAGATCTGTATAAGTCTTCTCCACCACCTTCTTTGTCTTTGTAAAGAGTACCTCTTGTGACATTGAAACAATGATCAGTATAATCCCAAAAATCAAAATATATAGTCCAAATTCGTTTATAAACTTTTTCAAAACATCCTCCCTAACCGTAGTCATTTCATACTAACATATATAAAAATCTATGTCAATTCAATTTTTAATACCTTCTTTGTATCCGATAAAACCTCAAATAATGGATTATAACGAATACCTCCGATCCATAAAATCTCCGTTTGGTCACTAACAATAAGGACTTCCTTTCGCGCCCTTTCTGGCATTTTCAGCTCAATCAAAATTTCCTTCACTTTTTTTGTTTTTCCTTCTTTATGGATGGCAATCCGATCTCCATCTTTCCTTGTCCGAACCACAAGTTTTCCATCGATCCGGTCAAAATTAAAATATTCGATCTGTCTATTCTCCTTATTTTTCTCAATCTCGTCCTTAAGCAACTCACTATTTTCTAGCAAACGAAATCTTAACTTCCTTTCAAAAACCGTTAAAGTTACCTCGTCTTGTATCTCATCCACCTTCACCCAGACTTCTTGTTTTCCATCATCTTGTGAAATATGTTCAAACAGAAGATCATCATACTCCACACGAACCAGGAGCGCCTCACAAATCCGAATCTCCTTTCCGGTTTCTTTTTGTAGAAGCTCCATGATCTGGTGGATGTGAACACTCGAAATATTATTTAAGTTTCCAAGAATTTGTTTGATGGATCTTCTAATTATTCTCGAGAGGATAGAAGGCGAAAGAAGCCGAAGCTCTTTTATACTCCACCTTGCAATTTTTTCCTGTTCATCATACCAATACGCCAACTCCCCAATCACCTTTTCCACCTGCTCTTCAATGTAGGCATGATCTTGCTCCAGTAACGCAATCGTATTAACAATATTCTCCTCCACATTTGAATTCACATTGCGTTTGAGATAAGGAAGAACATCATTTCTAAATTTATTTCTAGTATATGTACTTTCCAGGTTTGTATAATCTTCTACATACAAAATATTTTGTTTTTTAAGAAAAACAAAAATTTCATCCTTTGTAGCACAAAGCAGCGGCCGGATAATTCTACCATTCACAGACTTAATTCCAATGAGTCCGGATAGACCAGTCCCCCTTGTGAGGTTCATGAGGAAAGTTTCAACCACATCATCCCTTTGGTGCGCCGTTGCAATCTTATTCGCCCCTACTTTTTCTAGAACCTCATCAAAAAATGCATACCTGTAAATTCTTCCGATCTCCTCTTCCGATTTTTTCTCCTCTTTTGCTTTCTGCTTTGAATCAAACTTCTTTGCAAAGCATGGTACCTCTAAGCGCTCACATTCACGCTCCACAAAGGCCTGGTCCCGATCAGAATCCCCATTTCTGGTGGAGTGATTGACATGCGCGGCAAAAATCGTGAGTGCATAGTCCTTCTTCATGGAAAGAAGAAGATGCAAAAGTGCCATGGAATCTGGTCCCCCAGAAATACCTACCACAATTCGATCTCCTCCTTCAATTATTTTTTTCGCGTTGACCCACTCTTTTACTTTTTCTTCCATGCTTCCCCAAATGCCAAATTCAAATTTTTTTTAAGTCAATTATAACAGATAAATAAAAGAATGTAAATGAAAAGGAAATAATAGGTATTTTTTTGTTCTTGACACTTGTCCAAAAATGATTTAATATATAGATAACTTTGGGAGAGAAAAATGAATTTTATAAACTTTAACAATCAGTCGAATACTGATTTTACCTTAATTAGCAATACATTCATTTGCGAACACATGCCCACTGCTAATGCTACCTTTGTTAAAGTTTATATTTATATGTTAATGCTAAATGAACAAAATATTCAGGTTAGTATGGAAGAGATTGCAAATACGCTGGATGTTCTTGAATCGGATGTGGTGATCGCTCTTAAGTTCTGGCACAAAGCGGGTGTTCTCAAATTTACGAAGGCAAATAATGGGTACTCACTTTCCTTTATAAAAGATATCGAAACAATCGATACGGAGGATTCTATGTATGAAAATGATGATTTAACCACTTCGAAAACGGGATATAAAAACCTGTCCGCTTCTTATCAAGAAGCAAACACAAAGAACTATTCTTCTGAAGAGACCCTTTATATTATTAAGAAAAATCCAGATATACAGAATCTAATGAGCTTTATCGAAAATTTATACGGTTCTAGCTTTACACCTACCAACGTTCAAAACCTGATTTCTCTTTTTGATGATGAGACAAACAAATTGGATGGAGAAACACTTAAGCTGCTTGTGACCTACATATTCCATAATAAAAATGTGAAAAAAATTGTAAGCTTGCTAAAGAATGTGAAGACATTTGCCTCAACACTATCCGAACAAAATATTACAGGTTATGATGAGGTTAAAACCTACCTGGATCAATTGAACAAAAATACAAATCATGATCTTATTCTAAAACGGTTTGGCATCACAGAACGTGAAGCTACGCTCAGTGAGGTTTCTTTTATGGATAAGTGGCTTCATGAGTATAAACTCTCACTCGATTCCATTTATGAGGCTTGTGATAAAACCATGACAACAATTCATGAATCAAGTTTTCCTTACGCGGACGGCATTCTTAAAAACACAATGAAAAAGACTCAGGATACTAGACCCTGCTCCACAATTAAAAGTGCAGCAAAAATAAAAAATAAATTTGCAAACTTCGGGCAAGAAAGCTTGGAGTATGATAACGTAGATCACCTTGAGAAAGAATATTTTTTGAAAAAATACGGAAGGTAACGTATGTACATTTCTAGAAATGAATATTTAAAAATTATTTCCGAATATGAAAAAACTCTTCTGGAAAAAGAAGAGTCTTTCATTTTGGAACGAAATAAATTATATGAGATGCATCCTGAGCTCAAAGAATTTGAGGAAAAGATCCAAGGCCTGTCGATCAAACTTGCCAGGCTAAATCTTTCCACTAACCAAAGTGAGAGGCAAAAAGTGAAGGATGAGATTCAAACAGAGTTTGACAATAGAGAAAAATATATGAAGAGCATTGGATTAGACCCTTCTCTTCTTTCCATTAAACATAGCTGTGAGACTTGCAAAGATACTGGATTTGTTGAAAACGCAATGTGTCACTGTTTGAAGATTCATTTTATTAATTATCAATATGAAAACACAAACCTAAAAAAGGTTTTTGAAAAGGAAAATTTTAATACATTCGATTTCAATAAGTACCCAACCATTCCTTATCAGAACGAGGTCAATTCACCCCGTGAAAACATTCAAATTATTTACAACGCAGCACTAGCATTCTGCGATCATTTTGGGGACAACAAAAATTTACTTTTCTACGGACAACCTGGTCTTGGCAAAACTTTTCTCTGCAACTGTATTGCCGAAAAACTGTTGAATAAACATTATTCTGTCTTATATTATACAGCCTTCGAACTTTTTAAAGATATTTCGGAACATGTGTTTAATAAGGAATCCACCAAACTGGATTACAATCCAATGGAAGGATTATTAGATGCAGATCTGCTGATTATAGACGATCTTGGAACCGAGTTTGCCACTTCCCTAACCATGTCGGAACTATTTAACATTATCAATGTTCGTTTTATTAAGAACAAGTCAACTATTATTTCTACCAATCTTTCTCTAAATGATTTAAGAGATAAATATTCTACACGCATCTATTCACGAATACTTGGAAATTATGAAATTTTTAGGTTCTTCGGAAACGACATACGGGTACGAGCCAAGTATGAAAAGTAAAAAACATAGGCAATGCCTATGTTTTAGTAATTTCTATTTCCAAGTCTCATGTTTTCAAGTTTTAATTTTTCAATCTCTGCTTTTAATTTTTCATTTTCATCATTAATTTTTTTATATTCATTCTTATAAATATCAATTTCCGCTTTTGCATTCTGCAAACTAATTTCATCTTCCTTAGACTCGGTTAGTGATTTCAGATATTCATCTGCGATATTAATGCTGGCTAGCAATGCGAGTTCTCTTAAGTCCAAATTTCTAGCCGATTCCATCTTTTTAACATCTGCAATTTTTTGATTAATATAAAAAGCCACTTTCTGCATATAGGTTTCATCATCTTCACTTACAAGCGTATAAATAAGACCATCAATTAAGACATCCACCTTGCGCTTGTCATCTAGCTTTGTATGCACTGGATTATTCGTGATAGATGTTCGCTGCATAACACTATGCATCTGTTCCATTTGATTTTGAAACTTATCTTTTTCAGAACTTTCTATTCTATTAAATCCGTCAATTAATGGATTCATAGCCTTCTCCTTTTCTACATGCATTTTACTCTATTTTACAATATTTGTCAATCCTATTGTTGTTTTTTCTTTTTTTAAAAGATCCATTCGGATCAGCAACTTATCCAAAAATAGGACCAAATGTTTTTCCATTTTCTCTTTTGTGTTTAGAAGAACAGGGTTTTCAAGAATTTCAATTAAAGACTCTAGTAAAATCATCATATCGGTATCATACTCCCACCTAGATTTAATCATTTCAATACACGTTTTGATCTCTTTTATGATATTATACTGTATTTCTCTTGCAACAAGTTTATTGTCTTCCGATATAGAATCTGTCAAATAGGACTGCGTTAAACCATTTGGATTTTTTACATCCACAAAAATGCCATCATCCCAGGTCTTTGAATCCTTAAACAGACAGATTTCAGTGTAATCCTTCTTAATTGCTGTGATGGAACATTCAATCAGTTCGCTCGCTTTATATTTGCACACATAGAATTTATACTTGGTTTTGAGTCTATGATGAACGATAGACATATTAAATCCTTTGGAGTAATGTTCTAAATACCATACTTTCGGACCTTCTATATCAATTTTATGAAAACGAAACATTTTGCCTCCTATATACATATTTTACATATTATAACAAAAATGTATAAAAAGCAAGGGTTTTTCAGAATTTTATTCCCAATTTCAAACATCTCAAAATTTTTACACCTTTTTTAATAAAAATATTGACAACGCGTTCTCCTTATGATATGATCGTTTATAAATATAGGCAATGAAAAATGATAGTAGTATTGTTGGGATAAAGAGAGAGATCGCATGGTGAAAGATCTTATAACGAATACGAATTACCCATTTGAGCCGTTTAAATTGTTAACACATTCGTGTTATATAAAGAGTGATCATTGTAAAAAATGATAATAAAGGTGGTACCACGCAGAAGCGTCCTTTGATGTTTCGTGGTGCTTTTTTCAATTTTAGGAGGTTTTTATGAACGCATTTGATGTATTAAAAGAAAGAGGTTACATTGCACAATCTAGTAACGAGGAGGCAGTCAAAAAAGTGCTTTCAAGCGAACAGGTAACTTTATACTGTGGATACGACCCCACTGCCGATAGCTTACACATTGGCCATTTTATTACCCTAATGGCACTGAGCCATCTTCAAAAAGCAGGTCATAGAATTATCACCCTAGTTGGCGGTGGTACCGCTTCGATTGGTGATCCAACCGGTAAAAACGATATGAGAAAAATGCTTACTTGGGAAGATTTGAAACAGAATGCAGAAGGAATCAAAAAACAAATTTCAAAATTCATCTCCTATGAAAATGATCGAGGAGTGATGGTAAACAATGTAGACTGGTTATTGGGGCTTGAATACTTACCCTTTTTGAGAGAAATCGCAGTTCACTTTTCAGTGAATCGAATGCTGACCTTTGAATGTTATAAAACCCGAATGGAACAAGGTCTTTCGCTTCTTGAGTTCAATTACATGGTGATGCAGTCCTATGACTTCCTACAGTTGTATAAAAATTACCATTGTACACTGCAAGTGGGCGGAGATGACCAGTGGTCCAATATGTTATATGGGATTGATTTAATCCGTAAGAAAGAACAGGCAGAGGTGAACGTCCTTACCTTCAACCTACTACTAACCAGCGATGGTAAAAAGATGGGTAAAACTGAAAAGGGAGCATTATGGCTGGATGCCAATAAAACTTCTCCATATGAATTTTATCAGTATTTCAGAAATATCCAGGATGATGATGTATACAATTGTCTATGCCAGCTGACCTTTCTTCCAATGGATGAGGTCAGAAGACTTTCTGCTCTTCCAGGAGAAAAGATGAATGACGCCAAAAAAGTTTTGGCTTATGAAATCACAAAAATCATTCATGGGGAACTGGAAGCCAAAAAGGCAGAGGAAACCGCACTGGCTCTATTTTCTGGCAGTGGATCAAATGAAAATATGCCTACAAAAGAACTTTCAAGGGAAGAGTTAACGGCGGAATTAAACATCATTCTCTTGCTTGAGAAGACCGGCATCTCACCATCCAGATCAGAAACAAGGCGTCTAATTGAACAAGGTGGACTTCTAATCAATTCCGAAAAAATGACAGATTTGAACCAGCTTATCCAATTAGAAGACTTTAAGGAGAACGAGCTGATTGTTCAAAAGGGAAAGAAAACATTCATCAAAGTGAAATTGATATAAGAAAAAGGAGGTTAAAAACCTCCTTTTTCTTATATTTTCATCCCTTTTTATTCCATCGTAATCCCTGCTTCTCCTACGTTAAGTAGA
>JAVBPT010000058.1:0-2597 GCA_031549455.1 Eubacteriales bacterium | reverse complement strand
TTAAATGGAATATTGGACTCGATTAAAATATCACAATTATACGAATTGTAGTATTTTGCTAATAGATGGAAATCTAAAGAAATACTAGCCTTTTAAAACTTGTATGTTAAAATAAATTTATCAAAAGAATTTGCTGGTAGTCATAAATAGAATAAAATCTCTGGCAACATTTTGGCAACAAAAAATTGGATAGACTATAGAATATGGATAATATAAATAATAGGAATAATGTGTACCATATTATATAAACAAAATAGTTTAAGATATGGTATCAGTTACTGAGTGGCAATAGGTTCAGTAACACTCGTATGTCTCATTAATTCTAGATTTTTGTATTAGAAAAAGTTGAAATGGTAACATTTTGGCGATGTATTTAAAAAAGTTAACTATTTCAATTCCAATCCAATGTTTTGCGTAATAAAAGCTTATGCAGATGCATATGCCTCTTCTATAAATGAAATGGGCGATGGTTCTTCATGATTGCAAGGGATGCCGTTAATAGTATTTAAAAATAGCTGCAACTAACAACTGTAATTTAAAAATAAAAATAGATTTTAGGAAAAGGTGCTCCAGAATTAATAAGAGCGAGATCATTATCTATCAAACGCAGGATGGTATAACGAAAATTGATTGTCGTCTACAAAATAATAATATATGGTTGAATCAGGCGCAAATTGCTGCGCTTTTTGGACGAGACATTAGCGTGATTTCACGGCATATTAAGAATATTTTTGACGATAATGAGTTAGGCGAAAAAAGCAATTTGCAAATTATGCACATTCCAAATTTTGACAAACCAGTGGCTTTTTACAGTCTCGATATGATTATTGCTATCGGTTATCGTGTGCGTTCTGATCGTGGAACACAATTCCGACAATGGGCAACAGCTATTTTGCATGAATATTTGCAAAAGGGTTTTACTATGAATGATGAGAAGTTAAAAGAGGCAGGTGGTGGTTTATATTGGAAAGAACTACTTGAACGTATACGTGATATTCGCTCGTCTGAAAAAGTGATGTATCGTCAAGTGCTCGATTTATATGCAATAAGTATGGACTACAATCCAAAAGAGCCCGAAACATTAAGATTTTTCAAAATTGTGCAAAACAAACTACATTATGCTTCAAGTGGGCATACTGCTGCAGAACTTATTTGGGATAGAGCAAATAGCGAGTTGCCTTTTATGGGACTCTCTACATTCAAAGGTTTATCTAACCAGTTATTAAATAGAACTGTGGCAATACACTCCTTAAAATAGTCAAAGCTATAAGGAAAATCAAAAGCCCACAGTACCTATCTAAGTGCATTAGACACTATATTAAGTAAAAAAGAAAGGAGTGTATGGTATAGACTACTTATAACTATATCATACAAGGAAATATGAATCTAATTATTGGTGTGATTGCAAACGTGCATGGAATACGAGGAGAGCTTAGGGTCTATCCTGAGACAAATGATCTCGGTATTTTTGAAACCCTTTCCTCGGTTTTCATTGATGATAAAGAATATAAAAGAAGCTCAACTCGCTTTCACAAAAATATGGTACTCTTAAAACTGGAGGGAATCGAAGATAGAACCACAGCAGAACGACTAAAAGGAAAAGAAATACGGGCAAAAGAAGAGGAACTGCCTCCCCTTCATCCAGAGGAGTATTATATTTATGAACTGATTGGTTCAACAGTCTATGATGAGAAAAGCCAGAAAGTGGGAGAGTTGGTAGATGTTCTAGAAAATAAGGCGAATGATGTTTTTGTGGTCCGAACAGATGAAGGAAAAGAGATTTTGCTTCCTTACATCGATGAGTGTGTTCTGCAGGTGGATCAAAAAAATAAAAAGATCGTGATAAAGAGGATGGAAGGTTTATTATGATGAAGTTTTATATTCTCACCATTTTCCCAGAGCTGATCCAGGATATCTCAAAATATAGCATTATTGGTAGAGCGATTAAAAATGGGCTTATTCAGGTTGAAGCAGTGAACATACGAGATTTTTCAGAGGATAAGCACAAAAAAACAGATGATTATATATTTGGCGGTGGTTCGGGGATGTTAATGACCCCGGAACCAATCTACAATGCTTACAACGAGGTATTAAAAAAGCTGAAGACAGAACATCCGAGAGTCATTTTAACCAGCGCAGCAGGCAAACAGTTTACACAATCTGTGGCTCGGGAACTTTCCAAAGAGGAGGAAGTCGTTATCGTTTGCGGGCACTACGAAGGGGTCGATGAGCGGATTGTTGAAAAGATCATAACGGACGAACTTTCCATTGGGGATTATGTGCTAACAGGAGGGGAGCTACCGGCATGCGTGATGATGGATTCAATTTCAAGATTGGTTGAAGGCGTGCTAACGAATGAGGAATCTGTGGTGGAAGAGAGCTTCTCAGAGGACTTATTGGAATATCCTCAATATACACGCCCACAAGAATTTTTGGGTATGAAGGTACCCGAGGTTTTACTTTCCGGGAATCATAAGGAGATTGAAGTATTCAGAAAGGAAAAGGCGCTTGAAAAAACAAAGAAAAACCGTCCGGATTTATTAAAAGATTGACAAAATATGGAATTTCATATATAATGCTCTTAATAGTAGGAGGAT
>JAVBPT010000003.1:0-82648 GCA_031549455.1 Eubacteriales bacterium | reverse complement strand
TACACCATAGAACTGAAAAGAATTTTCTATCCTATTATCTTTACTATCCCGTTGTACGCGTCCAACTCTATCATTTGCCCATTTTTCAATTTTTGAGTGGCATTATTCGTTCCTACGATGCAAGGTACATCAAATTCCCTTGAAATAATTGCAGCATGACACGTTATACCACCCTCATCCGTTATAAACCCTATCGCTTTTTCCATAGCCGAAACATAATCAGGCGTTGTCATTGAAGCTACGATAATATCCCCTTTTTCTACGTTAAATATGTCCTTATACTCCAGCAGAATTTTCACTTTACCTATTACTTTGCCTTTATTGGCAGGCGTTCCTTTAATGGCATCTGGCAACCCGTCTTCACTTGTATTTTTTTTAAATGTCTTCGCTATTTCGGATTGGATTCTATTGTAGAAATTACCAGCTTTACATAAAATTATTTACATACTCTATCTTCTATTCTCCAATGTACTTTTTTAATATTTCTGTGTAAACGTCTACATAGACTTTTTTCACTTCATCCCCTATTTTTACATTCCAAAATGGCGTTTCAGCATCCGGATCATTTCCATTGACCCTGATGGCCTCTTTTAACTCTTTCTCCAAGCTTTCAAGTTGCTCTTCTGTGAGAGTTGTCAGCTCTACTACAACCGGACCGTTTATCTCTCCGGTTGTTTTTTTCTTAAAGGAAGCAGCTACCGAGGTATATACCTTTCCATCTGGATGGACTAAATAATGCGTCGGCTGTGCCCCCAGATAAATCATCTCATCCTCTCCGCTTCCAATGCTATATAAAGCAATATCCATATCCAGTGAATTATCTCTCCAAATATCCATATAAACCTCCGATTGACCTGCATTTCTATCCTTTTCTGCTGTAGCGTTCCAGATAATATATCCACTAATGCCGAGCGCTATGAGCGCTATTATAATCCACTTTTTTCTTCCCATCTTTTCTCCCTTTCCTACTCCAACTGACTATTTGCTTTCCTAAAATGGAATACATCCGTTTTAAGCTGCATCCATTTACCCTCGTGTTGCACGTAATAAATTGGACACTCCTTCCCTGTTATATCATAATGCCTAATGATGTGTTTTTCACTTAGTTTACAGGTATCGCATAGGAAAGAAATCAGCTTAATTAGCGCCTGATACGTTGCCTCGGTAAACTCCCCTGTTTTATCCGGGTGACATACCTCTATAGAAATCGTATCCTTATTGCGCCAGTTACTTGCAGCTGACTTTTCGTTTAGAGGTAAGCATTGTATAACTTCTCCCTCTAGTCCAATAATAAAATGAGAGTCCACCTCTGATCCCGGTGTATTAAAATAATCCCTGTTTTGCTGTGCACTGGTGTCGGGGTTCCCCACGTAATGAATCACAATGTCTCTCACCGTCTCAAGCTTTACGCCCGTCCTTGCCGTTTGGCCAATATCGATAAACTGTACATCTACCCAGTCCGGCATCATCACTTCCTCCAGCATATTCAGCTTTTTATTGTTTTGTATCTCTGATGTGGTTCGCCTACCAAAAATAAGAACCAATGTAACAATAATTACAATCCAAATGATTCTGAGATAATGAATTTTTTTTATTCTATATTTACCCTTTTTTTCTTCCATATTTTCTCTTCTTTATTCAAGTATACATTCATCTTAACATAAAAAAGAATTAAAAAATAGTCTTAATTCTTTTTTACACAATTATCGCTTATTTCCTTTAATAATTTCATTCAATCTTTCAACGATTTCCTTCAATTCTCCAGCTTGTGTATATAATTCATTCGCAGATGCTGCACTCTCTTCAGAGATCGCTACATTAGACTGGGTTACTCCCTCCATTTGTGAAAGAGCTATTTTAATCTGTTCAATCCCCTTCATCTGTTCCTCACTAGCACCTGATATCTCATCGATCAAAGCGCTTACTGCATTCACCTGACTATTGATCTCCTCAAGTGCTTTCCCCACCTCAGTTGAGCTTTCTACACCTGCTTTGGCCAGATTGAGGTTCTGTTCAATAATACTTGCGGTATTTTTTGCGGCTTCTGCACTTTTTCCCGCTAGGCTTCTTACTTCTTCCGCCACCACCGCAAATCCTTTACCTGCATCCCCGGCTCTCGCTGCTTCTACCGCTGCGTTGAGCGCAAGAATATTGGTTTGGAAAGCAATGTCATCGATGGTTTTTATAATTCGAGCAATATCATCGCTTGATCTTGATAACTCTTCCATTGAACTAATCATCGCTCCCATCTTTTGAACCCCAACATCTGCACTTCGAGATGCCTCTTTTGCAATGTTAGCTGCCTGCCTCGTGTTTTCAGTGGTTTGGTGAACCGCTGTTGCCGCCTCATTCATCGTGGCAGAGGTTTCTTCTGTCGCTGCGGCTTGTTGCGTTCCTCCCTCAGCAATCTGGTTGCTTGTTGCATTAATTTGACTCGAAGCATTGTTTAAAGTGTTCACTGAACTATATAGCTTATCATTAAGTATATTTAGCTTTTTACTTGTTTTATCCACCACCACTAAAGTGGTCACAAAAACAATCAGAAGAAGTCCAAGTCCACCAATAAAGGTAATCATCGCATTGGTATCCGTTTCAACCATAATTTCTTTCCAGGGTGCCACCGTTCCTACAATAAAGTAGTCATCAAAGTTTTCATTGATCTTTTCAGGAAACAGATTCATTCTTACTTTTCCCTTGAAGATTTTGGAAACAAATTCTAGCGTAAATGGTTGGCTTTGGTTTCCAGATTGAATAATTCTTTCATATGAGGTTTGAGAATAAATCTCTTTAATTGGTTTTGAAAAAAGGGTTCTGTCTGCATCGTATAAAATCGTCTTATTCGGCGAAATTGCAACTATCCTTCCCGTTTTATAAATCTTTTCTTGTGAATAATAATTCATAATGTATTCAACATTGATATCCATTCCAAGCGCACCAATAATCCTACCATTTTCTTTAATTGGCAAGGAAAGTGTGCTAATGTATAAATCCTTATCCCCCACTTTTTTGATGGTGCCATCTGATAAGTTTGGTTTTCCTGTTTTCATTGCTTCGCTGTATAACCCATCCGAAACCGTTGCACTTCCAGCATGCATCACATAATTTCCAAATGCATCAGTCTGTCCGTCATATTCGCCTTGGTTAAAGTAACACCAAACCGCATAAATATCTGCGTTGTTGGCAAGTACCCGATCAAAAAGGGGTATCACGCTTTGCCTGCTTCCCCCGGCATCTTTATATTCTAACAATGTACCGATTAACGTCTCCGCAATTTTGTAATTATTAGACAACTCATTTTTTAGATATTCCGCTTCTCTCTTTGACATTTCGATCTCTTTTTCAAAGTTTCCTTCTCTTACAAGGGCCCCATATCGATTTGCAATCACGTAAACCACGACCAAAATACCAAAAAACAAAATAAAAACAATTGGCAACGTAATTTTCCATTTTAGTTGCATTTTATCCAACATCCCCAACACTCCTATCATTTAATTATAAACACAGTATATAATTTTTAAAAACAGAAATCAATACTTTTCTATAACATCCATCCCAACTTACTTACTTTTCTTATCTATATCCAGAAGTTCATATTCTTTAGTTCCAATACCAAGATCCTCGGCATATGTAATCTGTGACATCCAATCTGTCTTTTTATGAATTGCATGAAACTTGTCTCCAGTTTTATGCCCTTTTAGGCGACTGTTTTCTATGCTAGGTGCTTCATTTACTAGCTGTGCGCTTGCAAAGTCTAACGCAACCGGATCAAACGATGCCAGCATTCCAATATCCGGCGTAATTGCTGCATCATTACAGTTCCAACAGTCACAATTAGGCGAAATGTTCATCAAAAAGTTAATATGAAAATGTGGTTTGTCTTTTAAAACAGCATATGTGTATTCCACAATTTTTTCGTTGATAATTCGACTTGCATCATCATCCGTCTTGGGCGTGATTGCATCGTATTTACACATGACGATACATTCTCCACATCCCACACATTTGTCATAATCAATGCTTGCTTTCTTCGATTCGCCAAAAGAGATTGCCTTTTGAGCACAGCCTTTTTTACATTCTCCGCAACTTGCGCACTTGCTTACTTCAAGATCGGGTTTTGATAGAGAATGCATCTCAAGCTTTCCAAGCCTTGATCCACATCCCATACCCAGATTTTTAATCGCCCCTCCAAAACCGGTCATCTCATGTCCTTTAAAGTGATTGATAGAAAGGATAATATCTGCATCATAGATCGCACTGCCAATCTTAGCTGTGGAACAATGTTTCAAGTCAACTTTCACCTCTTTATAATCTGTCCCTTTTAATCCATCCGCAATAATCACATCGCACCCGGTTGTGACATTGGTAAATCCATTCAGGTTGGCGTTATTTAGATGATCCACAGCGTTGGACCTTGAGCCTGTATAAAGTGTGCTTGCATCTGTCAAAAATGGTTTTCCTCCAAGTTTTTTAATCTTATCCACAATCACCCTGACATATGGCGGCCTAATAAAAGCCATATTTCCATACTCACCAACGTGAATCTTAAGCGCCACCAGCTTCCCTTTAAAATCAATTTCAGATATCCCCGCTCGTTCTATCAATTTGTCCAGCTTCACCAAAAGGCTATAGTCTGATTTTGTCTTTAGGTCACTAAAAAATACTTTGCTCATTTCATACTCCATTTCATTTTCTTTGTATAGTATATTTTTTCAAGAAAGAAGATAGACAAAAATCTATCTTAAAGTTCATCTTTATTTATCTCTTCCAGCGTTTCATACATTGAACTTGCCTCGCTCTTTCCCCTTTTCTCATTTATATCGAGGACCTTCACTTTTATATAACTTGGGCCAAATTTCAATTCCAAAATATCTCCAACCTTAATATCCGTTCCTGGCTTTGCAGCACGTCCGTTCACCTTTGAACGATTTGCATCACAAAAATCCTTAGCAACACTTCTTCTCTTTATAATCCTAGACACTTTTAAAAACTTGTCCAATCGCATTACAGATAGCTTCCTTCCCCTGCTATATCGGTCATATAGCTCTTTCTCTCTTCAATCGGCAGCTTGTACATCGCCATTAAAAGATCTACTTCCTCTGCCGTTGGTCTTACCTTTCTGGCTTCAATCGAGTTCAAGTCAATATCATGTCCTATGCTTTTTGCAATGTCTTCAACAAACTTCATTTCAAGTCTTGCATTTTCTCTGGCCGTTTTTAAGTCTAGTTTGAATGCTCCGTTTTTACTCATCATACCATCCTCCTCTAAATCAATTTTTTTAATATATGTAAATAGTTAATATAGGTCCCTTTTTGAATCTCAACTTCCATTTCGGCATGAATATCGTCTATGGATATCGATTTTTTGTTTTTTTGCTTACATCTTTCTAAAATGTCTTCCAACTCTGCTAATCCGATTATAAAGCACCGATTTTCTTTCTTGTAATAGAGAATAATAAAACTAATTCCCTTATGCGCTGTGAACTGCTTCATAAACTCAAGTTGGTGGTTGTGAATATTGGAAATAGGAAAGGAAGATAATGCTGTCTCTTTCGCATCAAAGCAGATGGGAACACCCTGCACTAGTCCAATATAATCCACTGTACTCTTTTGTTCAAAGTAAGCCAATGTGATCGTCCGCTTTTCCTTATCAATCTCAACCGGTTTAATAGGAGTTGGTATTTTTTGTACGATCGCAAGACCTTGTCTTTTTAAAAGCTCATTCGTTAGATTGATCATCTCTTCTAGTTCGCTACCCCTCAGCCCTCTACTATTCCAGTATCCCATTAGTCCTCCTCGCAATAAGCAAGTGCTACTGCTGTTGCGTATTCCTTAATGTGTGAGATCGAAACGTTTACCTTGATATTATTATACCCATTTTTTAAAAATTTTACAATGGGTTTTCCATTTTGATTCCTCAAAATTTCAATATCAATAGGGTCAATGTTGATAAAACCTGTGCCCAATGCCTTGACAACTGCCTCTTTTGTGCAGAAGTTGCCTGCAATGGTTTCATAGTTCATTTTCTTGTTTTTGAAATATGCAACCTCATCCTCAGTGAAGATTTTATTTAAAAATCCCTCCGTGGACTCTATTGCCTTTCTCACCCGTTCCACCTCAATAATATCATTGCCAATGCCTATGATTTTCACTTCTCTTCTACTTCCTTTTTGCTACTATTCTTAATTTTAAAATCTAGCTCGTCATCCTTAGCAGACACCGTTACAACACCGCCTGCTTTTATTTTACCATCTAATATTTTTTCTGCAAGTCTATCTTCAATTTTTGTCTGAATAGCTCGTTTTAACGGTCTTGCTCCATATTTCTGATCATACCCTTCTTTGGCTATAAATTCCAACACATTCTCATCTAGTTTAAGGGTTACCCGCACATTCTCCTTGATTTTGGCCTCAAGCCCTTTAAATAGGATCTTTACAATTGCTTTTATGTTTTCACGTGTAAGCGGATGGAAAACGATAATCTCATCGATTCGGTTTAAAAACTCCGGTTTAAATGTATCCTTTAGCTTATCCATAACGTTCTTTTTCATATCTTTATATTCAATATCCCCGTTTGCTGCATTGTTAAATCCCAACCTTTTTGGCTCAATAATATCCCGCGCCCCGATATTAGAAGTCATAATAATCACCGTATTCTTAAAATCTACTTTCCGCCCTTGTGAGTCTGTGATGTGCCCATCATCCAGTATTTGTAACATGATGTTAAACACATCTGGGTGGGCCTTTCAATTTCGTCAAACAGGATTACGGAGTACGGCTTTCTTCGAATGATTTCTGTTAGTTGCCCTCCCTCATCATATCCTACATATCCCGGAGGAGATCCAATCAATTTGGATACATTGTGTTTTTCCATATATTCGGACATATCCACCCGAACCATAAATTTTTCATCGCCAAACATCACATCGGCAAGCGCCTTTGTGAGCTCCGTTTTCCCCACTCCAGTGGGACCCAGGAACAAGAAGGAACCGATTGGTCTCTTTGGATCTTTAATGCCAACACGACCTCTTCTGATGGCCGCCCCTACTGCCTTTAATGCCTCTTCTTGACCAATAATTCTCTCTTTTAATAGACTTTCGAGCTTCGCAAGGCGCTGACTCTCCCCTTCCTCCAGCTTGGTTACCGGAATACCCGTCCACTGTTCGATCACCTCAGCAACCTCTTTTTCAGTCACGGTGTAGATAGAGTCTTGTAGATCTCTTTTCCATTTTTCCTTGACATCTTCTAACTTCTTCTTTAATACATCCTGCTTTTTCTTAATTTCTCCTGCCTTTTCATACTCCTCAAGTTTGATTAGGTTTTCCTTCTCATCATTTAAAGACTGGATTTTTTGCTCAATCTCTTTTACATGATCCGGCATGGTCATGCTTTTTAGTTTCACTTTAGAAGAAGCCTCATCGATTACATCCACCGCTTTATCCGGAAGTGCCCGATCCGACAGATAACGAATGGATAGCTTTACCGCTGCTTCAATTGCAGAATCCTTTATCTTCACCTCATGATGTGCCTCGTATTTGTCTCTTAACCCCTTTAATATCTTAATGGCCTCTTCCTCACTTGGTTCCTCCACCTTAACTGGTTGAAACCGGCGTTCAAGTGCCTTATCTTTTTCCACATGCTTTCGGTACTCATCTGTGGTCGTTGCACCGATTACGTGCAGCTCTCCCCTTGCAAGAGACGGTTTTAGAATATTGGCTGCATCCAGAGATCCTTCCGCTGAACCCGCTCCAATAATCATGTGAATCTCGTCAATAAACATGATCACATTGGAGTTATTCTTAATCTCCTCAATCACCTTCTTAATTCTAGACTCAAACTCTCCTCTGTACTTTGTTCCCGCAACCATGGCGGAGATGTCCAGCGCAAGAATTCGTTTGTGCTTTAGTGTCTCAGGAACACTTCCAGAAACAATCAGTTGGGCAAGACCTTCTACAATCGCTGTCTTCCCCACCCCTGGCTCACCGATTAGACAAGGATTGTTTTTGGTTCTCCTACTTAGTATCTGAATCACTCTTTCGATCTCTTTTTCCCGTCCAATAACCGGATCCAACTTGTTCTCCTCTGCAAGCTTTGTAATATCCGTACTATATTTTTCAAATGTATACAAATCGTTTTTATTCATCGGATCTCCTGTATAAATTTTTTCAAGATCCGATCCCTTCTTTACACCCGAGAGCATCTCAAAAATATCCTCATAGATCTTCTGAAGATTGGCATCTAGGGAAATGAGTATTTTTACCGCCACACAGTTGGGTTCCTCGATAATCGATAACAAAACATGTTCTGTCCCTGTATAGCTCTGTCCAAAGCGAATGGCTTGTCTAATACTGGATTCCAATACCTTCTTGGTTCTTGGTGTGAAGTCTTGTGCGTCCACTTCTTCTTCTTCCCCCACTCCAACGAGCTCCTCGATTTTGGTTTCTACTTCCTCTGCAGTGATTTGTTGAAGTCCCAACACTTTTGCAGCCACACTCTCTTTTTGCTCCAAAAGGCCAAGAATAATATGTTCCGTTCCTATATAGTTATGCCCTAGTTCAAGGGCTTTTTGCTTTGCAATTGCAAGCGCTTCTTCGGCAGATTTTGAAAACTTACCAAACATTTTTACCTCCTAGTTATTTAGCTCTTCTCTTAACAGTTTTGCTCGTTCAATTTCTATGTCCATCGCCTTTAGCTTCTTTCCACGCTGTTTTAAGATATTGTTTTTTTGTATTTTAATCATTAGGTCATATACATCAATATGGTCTAACTTTTCTTTTTCAATCAACTCCAGATCAATGCCAATTTTTAAATAGGAGAGGAGTAGCATTGCCTCTTTTACACTCATCATCTGTGCATTGGAAAGTGTTCCGTATGCTCTACATACCTCATCCTTTATTTTGATATGCTCTTCCACTTTTAGTTTTTCTCTTAAAAAAACTTCTTTTTCTATAATCTGATCAATGACATCGTCCACACTTTTGATGATCTCAGATTCTCTTTGTCCCAGAGTCACCTGGTTGGATATTTGATATAAGCCTCCTTCGGACTCTGTGCCCTCTCCGTAGATTCCTCTCACTGTAAGGCCCAATTTCGTAATCGCATTTTTGATATTTTCAATCTGATTGGTTAGCTCAAGCAGCGGAACATGAATCATATAGGAGACCCGAAGACCGGTTCCCACATTCGTAGGGCAAGATGTGAGGTATCCGTAGTGCTCTGAAAAACCAATGTTAAAGTGCTCATCAAATAGATCATCCACACTTCCGGCAAGCTCATAAGCCTCTTGAATCCTTCTTCCACGAAGGATCGCCTGAATCCGAATATGATCCTCCTCATTCACCATCACGCTTGCTGTTTTATCTTTATTAATCAGTGCAATCTTTCTTAAATCTGATTTTAAAAACTCGGGACTAATCAGCCTTTTTTCAATCAATAGGTTGTTATCTATAAGTGAATTCTTATTGATATCCACAATTTCATAACCCTTCATTTTTTGGAATACACCCATCACTGAGTTTACAAACTCTTCAGAGACTTCATAAGACATGATGTTTGGAAACGGAGAATCACATACATTTCGGGCAAGTCTTATTCTGCTGGTCATAATGACCTGATTGCTTGCGTCCTTTATCATTCTATCTTCTCCATTTCTTTAATCTTGTCTCTATATTCTGCTGCCTTTTCATACTCCTCAGCCACAATTGCATTTTTCAATTTTTCTTTATATTCATCAAGTTCCTTTTTAAGAGAGTTCTCCGTTTTCATTGTTTTTGGTACTTTACCCTCGTGCTTTATATTTCCATGAATTCTCTTTAACACACTCGGAAGTTGTTTGGAAAAGGAGCTGTAACAGTCTGTGCAGCCAAGTCTTCCACTTTCTACAAGCTCATCATAACTCAAACCACAACGAGCACATCTTGGAACCGTATCCATCTCCTGCGCGATAAAGGAAATGTCTTTGTTAGCAAAGCTCATAAGCCCTTTTAAAAAGTCCTGTAGAGAAATGCCAGAATCAAATTCAAGCTGATGGGAATTTTTTGCGCATTCTTCACAGAGGTCAAGTTTTGTAATCTTACCATTAATCACCTTTTTTATATGCACAATCGCCTCATTTTGCTTACACAATTCACAAATCATCTACAATTCACCTACTTAATTTAATTTGGTACCGCATTCCTTGCATTTTTCATTAGAAAGCTCATTTCCGGTATTGCAATTTGGACAGAATTTCATTACTGCCACTTCATTATCGTTGATTGGATTGTTGATAAACTCCGGAACATTTCCGTCATATTTAACACCAATTTCACTCATTTTCTTGCTTTCTTTAATCATTTCAATTCTTCTTTCAAGCTGTGTGATATACCCATTTTTTGCATCAATCTGAGCACATAAGGTATCCACTCCTACCGCTTCTACCTTTTGTTGATTCGCCATATATATAATTTCCCCAATCACTTTATATATCTTATTGATTTCATGGTTTACTTTTAATATTTCCATTTGTGTTTTCTTTATGCTCACAAAATAATTCACATTTTCACTCGTTTTTTTAGATACGACCTTCGCTTTTTGTTTAAATACTTCTAACCACTCTTTACCCATCATTTCCTCCATACTTTTTATAATTACTGTCATTCTATCACATATATTTTCGTTCGTCAATTTAGTTTAATGCCTTTTTCTAAGCCGTTTGAGGTATGATCCCGTTGACCATTCCGATGGTAAAGGAGACCAAAAGAATGGTCATTCCGCCGGCTCGGTACCCCATGATAAAGAACTGAAGAAAGTATAGAACCAAGAGGGCAAGCAAAAACCCCAATATCACTCTCCCCGCCATCGATAAGTGCCCGTCGGTTAGGGCTTCTATTATAAAGTCAAAAGAGATAATGATCATTGCTGCTAAAATCAGTGAAACGAACTTTTCTATTTCAAATCCAGGCATAACAAAAGCTGTTGCAAGCAGCATCATTGTGACCACAATGAAGCGTATGAACATATTTTTAACCAATATGATCTCTATTTTTCCAAAAATAACTTTCACTTATCTCACCAATTTATTTTTAGTATGATCCTTTTTAAAACTTATATTCTAATTGTTTGAGTATATAAAATAGGTTATGTAAACGATATAAAGCACAAATATAAGATACGGAATCAAAAACTTTAAGGAACGTTTTTCTGTCTTCTTAAAATATCGAATCATCGCAGAGGATAGGATACCAAGTGCGATCGAAAGATAGAGAGCATAATTTAAAAGCTGATACTTAAAAAGCGTGAGAATAAACAGGAAATGTAGAAACAATGTAACCACTGCATATAAAGCAATGGTTCCTCTGTCCTCTTTATTCTCCCTTTTCTTAGAACACACAAGGGATAATCCATATCCAAAGAGGGTATAGACCGAGATGATAATAGGAATAAAAAACTCACTCTTAGGTGCAATATCGGGTTTCTTAAGATAATCAAAATATTCTCCCACATGATTCCCTGAGATCAATAGGGAAAGGAATATTATCACAACAGGTATCAAAATGTACCCAGCCATTTTGCATCCCGTTCCAAAGTCCCATTTTTTTATATTTTCCATGATCATTCCTCTGATTATTTTTAATAGTATATTTTATGTAATGGAAAATATAACTATGAACATTTCTAAACTGCTATTCTATAATCCCACCACCGATTAGACAACCGTCATCATCATAGAATACCGCGGATTGGCCCGGTGTAATCGCTCTCAATGGATTTTCAAATTTACATTCTAGCCTATCTACTCCAAGCATCCGAATGACCCCTTTTTCCTTTTTTCTGGAATAGCGAATCTTCACCCATACCTCCATCTCTGCCCCTAGGCTTTCAAACGCCAGAAAATGAAGCGCCCTTGCAATCAACTTATCTTTCAATAGGTCCTCATTTTCGCCCAGTACCACCTCGTTTGTATCCTTTCGAATATGAATAATATATTTCTTTTCACCCATCGCCAAGCCGGTTCCCTTCCTTTGGCCGATGGTATAATTTACAATTCCCGTATGCACCCCAAGAATATTTCCCTCTTTATCAACAAAATGGCCCTCTTCCGGGGCACCCAATTGCTCCTTTAAAATATCTTGATATCGCCCTTGTATAAAGCAAATGTCCTGACTGTCCTTCTTAATTGCAACCGGAAGTCCCTCCTGCACTGCTATTTCCCTGACCATTTCTTTAGACAGATCCGCAAGTGGAAAGCGTATTTTTTGGAGAACCTCCTGAGACAAAACATATAAAAAATAGGACTGATCTTTTAACAAATCCTGGCCTTCTGCAATGGTCAATCTTCCATTTGGAAGGTGCACTATTTTGGCATAGTGGCCGGTTGCAATTTCCTGTGCGCCTCTTTCTTTTGCCTCTTCCAAAAGGAGACTCCACTTAATTTTCCGATTGCACTCCACGCAGGGATTGGGCGTTCTCCCATTCTCATATTCCCCGACAAAATAGCCTATCACGGTCTCTTTAAAAAGTTTGGTATAGTCTTTTACAATAATCTCTATTTCTAATTTTTGCGCTATCTTCTCCAGATCTCTAATTGACTCTTCCGTTTTATCATTTTCAAACAACTTTAAAAATAGACCACAAACCTCGTATCCCTCTTTTTTAAGCAAATAGGCCGCAACTGTACTATCCACGCCTCCGCTCATTCCCACAATTATTTTCTTACTACTCATCTTCTTCTCGTTTTCTATATTTTGGCAAGCGCCTGACTTGCTGCTTCCTTCTCTGCCTCTTTCTTGTTTTTGCCCATACCTGACCCGAGTTTCTCGCCATTGTTGTAAACGTCCACTCTAAAGGTTTTATCGTGATCCGGTCCATCCTCCGAAGCCACAACATACTCGATGTTTGCACTGCTAAGCGCTTGCAGTTCTTCCTGCAGCTTGGTTTTACTATCTTTTAAATCTGAAAGTTCTATCTCCTCTAATCGGTTGGTAATAAATTTAAAGATAAAGCGTTTGGCATACTTGAGATTTGAATCCAGATAAATGGCCCCGATTAGTGATTCCATTACGTCTTCTGCAATGGATTCGTTCTTTTTGATTTCCTCTTCCGAGATCACCTTTCCATATCTTAAATATCGATAAATATTTAACTCCCCGGCAATATGGGCCAGATTGGTTTTACAAACAATTTTAGAACGCAGCTCACTCATCTCACCCTCCTGTTTTTTAGGGAAGGTTTTATAAATACTTTCGGCTACCGCAAGACCTAGAACAGAATCCCCCAAGAACTCACACCGTTCATTATTTTCCACCGTTGAATTCTCCGGTAATGTGCTAGTATAGGACTTGTGCGTCAGCGCCAAAACAAGAAGATTGTTGTCCCTAAAACGATATCCTATCTTCTTTTGAAATTCTTGTAATAAATTTAAATATGCTTTATCATTTGCTCGATTTCTCATTGATTTCATCCTCTAACATTGCATTCTCAATTTTGTTTGCAATGTCCCCTTTAACAAATTTTTCACATTGTAAAAGACAGGCTTTCACCTCTGCTCTTTTTGAGTTTCCATGTGCTTTTACAACAAGATTTTTTAGTCCAAGAAGGGGGGCACCACCATATTCTGAGTAGTCAAACTTCTTTTTTATGTTTTTAAAAGCATCTTTTGCCATCAATGCACCAAGTTTTGTGGTGATCGTAGCATTTAATTCCTTTTTAATTAAACCAAAAACCTCTTTGACCATTCCCTCCGAGTGCTTTAATATGACATTTCCCACAAAAGCATCACAAACCAGAACATCCACCCCACCTTTTGGAATATCTCTAGTTTCTACATTTCCCACGAAATTTAAACCTGATTTTTTTAACAATTGATAAGTTTCTCTAACAAGCTTATTTCCCTTTTCCTCTTCCTCTCCGATATTCACTAGGCCCACCGTCGGATTTTTGATACCAAGCTCATTCTGAGCATAAAGTGATCCCATGTAAGCAAATTGGGCTAAGAAATCAGGTCTTGCATCCACATTGGCCCCACAATCTAACATTAGACTTGCGCCGGACATATTCGGCAAAAAGAGTGCAAGAGCTGGTCTTTTGATTCCCTTAATCCTTCCAACCAGCACGGTTCCACCGGCTACTAGCGCTCCTGTGTTCCCCGCAGAAACAAAGGCGTCGATTCTGCCCTCTTTTAACATGGTTAAGCCAATCACCATTGATGAGTTTTTTTTCTTCGCAATCGCCTCCATGGGCTGGTCATCCCCTTTTATAATCTGTTTTGCATGAACAATCTCAATCCGGTCCAGGTTGACATTATAATTCATCAATTTGGACTCGATAATGCTAGAATCTCCAATCAAGGTCACAATACTTCTTTCCTTTTTATTCGCATTGATATAATCTACGACACCATTTATGATTTCGCTCGGCGCATGGTCTCCGCCCATCGCGTCGATTCCAATCCTAATAATCTTTTGTTCTTCAATCTCCATCTTTTCTCCACCTCTTTCCCAATATTATACTAAATATTTATTATAAGTGCAACAAAAAAGACCAATTTTTGGTCCTTTGGACAAGTCGTTATTCGCCAATTCCTACAAATTGATACCCCTCTTTTTCTAGTTCTTTTACGAAAATTTTGACCGCATCCAGTGTTTTGGTCGTTCTGTCATTCATCGGGTGGAGCAATATGATAGAACCATTCTTTGCATTGTTTATTACATACTTCGCAATGGTCTCAGATGTGCGCCCCGCTTCTTTATAAGACTCAGGCTCTATATCACAGGTTAGCGTGGTCTGTCCAATTTTATGTAAATATAAAGGAAGGATCACTAACTTCTTGCTAAATGGAGGCCTAAAGTAGATCTCCTTTTCATAACCTAATTCTCGAATCAGTTCATTGGTTTTATCTACCTCGTTTTTTATAAATTTAGGCGTTTTAAAGACATTTCTCGCATGGGTGTAACTATGATTCCCTATATCATGGCCTGCCTCCACAATCTTTTTCGCCTTTTCTTCATACTTTTCTATATTGGATCCGATTAGAAAAAAAGTGGCCTTTACCCCCAACTCATCTAGCACTTCCAAAATCCGATCCGTTTCCTCTGTTGGACCATCATCAAATGTTAGATAGAGTTCTTTGCTATCTGTATTCACCCTGCTTATAATCTTTCCTGCTATTTGATATGTCCTTGATCTTGAAAGTCGATATGTTCCGTAAGCTAGCAAAAGAAGTAAAATACTTACTAAGACTAGATACCGCATCACCTTGGCCATTTTTTATTCCTCCACTCAATTTGCTAAGATATATACTTTTATATTTTTCTTTCGTCCAAACCTTAGTGCCTCTTCTCTTGTGTTTACAAATAAATCGATGATATGACCTTTAATCGCACTTCCTGTGTCCTCCGCGGTAGCCTCTCCATATCCCTCAACATATAGTTTGGTTCCAAGCTTAATTACGCTTGGATCAACCGCAACCGTTCCCACCTTTGCAACTGTCCCCGAGCGGGTAATTCCGTATCCAGGGTCTCCGGGCTCTTTTCCGGTTTCTGTCTTGCCATTGGTATAAGCGGTAGCCGTCATCATCAGGGTTTCCTTTACTGTGTAGGTCTTCCCATTCGGTGCGGTGTAAACCTCTAGCGTTCCTTGCTTTACAACTTTGTTGATCGGACTTTCAAGGATCTCTTCTCGCACAACGGTTCTTGAAACTTCTTCTTCTCCAACATATTTTACGTCGATTAATACCTTTTTCTTGCCTTGCACCCCTTGTGTCACAATCTCCTCTTCCCCTTTTTTGAGAGTGCTTGTCTTTTGGATATCAACACTGTAAGGGATGTTGACCGTCTCCTCAATCTGTTTAATGCTTCCCTCTTTGTAAATAATATAAAGCCCCGGCGTAATCGGAAATGAAACATCTGGCGATACGTAGTCTTCCTCTTTGATGGCGATCTCTCTCTCTTTCAAAAACTCGTAAATGGTGCTTGCAGAAGTAAAATATTCAACTGACTCATCCCCTTTTAAAAGGATGACCGGCATCGCTCTTTTGATACTGATCTGCATTCCATCCTTCAGACTTTCCGAAAGCGAAACATTCACGCGATCATATTCTGAAAGTGCTATATTATGGTGCTTCAAAAAATCCTGAACATTTTTACCGGACGCCTCATAGGTTAGTTTAAAGTTGTTGTCCGAAACCACTATCTGCTTTGCATTTACATTCAGTAGAAAATTGGTAAATTCAAAGGTAGCAACTATGGTAATAATCACTGTGATCAGGGTAAAAATATTTCCAAATTTGATTCTAATTTTGGGTTTGCTTTTTTTACTTACTTTTCGAACTATATGCATTTTTACAACACATCCTTTATAGATATTTCGACAGTTTTTTCAAAACATCTAGATATAGGTTATCACACTTTTTATAAAATATCAAACAATCTTTTGGCATTAATGTACGTAACTTCTTCCACCGTTTTTTCGTCTATTCCTTTAATCTGTGCGATCTTTTGGATCACATATTTAAGATTACTGGAATCATTTCTCATGCCCCTTTTTGGCTCTGGTGTAAGATAGGGCAAGTCGGTTTCAATAAGAATAGAATCAAGCGAAATCTTCTCCACCACTTCCACAAGTTTCTTTGCATTTTGATATGTCACCACACCTCCAACGCCAATATACATTCCATACCCAACGTATTCCTTGGCGATTTCAAGGGATTCCGGGAAGCAGTGTATAACGCCCCGCAACCCATTTTGCATGTACTCCCTTAAGACCTTTAGGGTATCATTGGTTGCTTCCCTTGTGTGAATCACCGCGGGGAGTTGATATTTTTGAGCAAGCTCTAGCTGTTTTCTAAAAAACAAAATCTGTTTTTCACGATCATACCCTTTATAATGATAATCCAACCCGATTTCCCCCACCGCTACAATCTTATTTTCCTTTCGTCTAAGTAGGAGTTCTTCTATCTTGTCTATAGCCTCCCTATTCATATATGATAATGCTTCCGGATGTATGCCAACTGCCACAACCATTTTCTCATATTTTTTGGCAAGCTCAATCACACGAAGTGAGGTTTCCACATCTGTCGCATTTTCCAAGATATATTCTAGGTGTTCTTTAAACATTGCCTCCAAGACTTCTTCTCGATCGGAATCAAATTTGGTGTCAAAGTAATGGGAATGCGTTTCAAATATGGCCATATCCTCTCCTTTTCTATCATACGCAAAGCAAAGAAACTGATCACTCAGCTCTTTTTTCCATTATAAACTTGGATGCTTTTTAACTTAGAGCGTATAATCATATTTCTCAGAAAATCATTATACATAATATAACCTAAAAACTTTTTGAAAATCATCTTTCTCGCTATTCTCTTCACTTTTTTTTCATATATTTTTAGGCTTTTCTCTTCTAGTGATTGATTCAAACAATTTGCTAGATGGCGTGCGCTATTGATTGCATAGCTGATACCCTCCGAGGAACTTGGGCTTATAAGCCCTGCCGCCTCACCGATTAGTGCGACTCTCCCCTTTCTAAAGCGCAACTGTCTCATGGAGGTAGGCCTTAGAAGGATCGACCCTTCCTTTTTAATTAAACTTTGTTTTGTAAAATCAAATCCCACCTCTTTTAACCGACTCTTTAGTAACTCAAACCGCCTGTTCGCATCGTAATCTTCGCCCCTTTTTTTATTCAAAGAACTCCCCAGGATAATGGAGTGTTCTTTTGGAATCATCCAAGAATAAAAATCTGTTATCGAAGAGTCTGCGATTCCGTAGTAATACGGCTCTTCCTGATCCCATTTATAGTGCTCTTGTATTGTTACATACCTCGGAAGAGCGACTGCTCCAAATAGGGATTTTCTGACCCTCGAGTCTGCACCATCTGAAGCCACCAAAAATTTGGTCTCCACTTTATGAGTCACTTTTTCTTTCAAATATTCCACTTCTATTTTTTCATGACCAGTCGTGCACATTTTCTTAAAGCAAGCCTGATCAACAAACTGAACATTTTTTCCAATTTTGCTTTTTAAAAATTGTTCAAATTTTTCACGATTCATATTGATATACGACTTTTGATAAACCGCGCTAAGCTTGTTAGATAAATCTAGTATTTTAAGACCAAAGGGTTGGCTGCTTGCCAAAACCTCTTTTGGCAAGCTGATGCCAATCGATGCCAGTGCTTTCTGCGCATTTGGATTCAACATCCCCCCACAGGACTTGGCATCAAATCGTTCTCCATCCATTCTCCGCTTCTCAATAAGTAGAATGTTGTATTTTTGATCCAGTAAGCTCGCAAGAATTAGACCTGATATTCCGGACCCCACAATGACAATATCAAACATTAACTAACCTCACTACCCGATGAGATGTCTCCGTCCACAGTCAATAACCTCAGATTTCCATCTGGATCCTCTGCTGCTAGGATCATCCCTTCTGATAGCTCTCCCTTTAATTTTCTAGGCTCGAGATTCCAAACCACAACAACCTGCTTTCCGACTATCTCATCCGGTGTATAATATTTTGAAATCCCGGATAGAATTTGTCTTTTCTCTTCTCCTAGTTCAACTTGTAATCTAAGAAGTTTTTCAGAGCCCTCCACTTTTTCGCACTGAATCACTTTTGCGATTTTCAGCTTCACCTTTGCAAAATCATCTATATGAATATAGTCTTGTTTTTTCTCTTCTTTTGCCCCTTCCTTTTTCTCATTTACATCAATTCGGGCAAAAAGTGGTTCGGGTGTTTTGGTGACTCTGGTTTCATTCTTTATAAAGCCAAACTTTCTGATGCTTTCAATCGTGGCCTCTTCTTTAGAGCATCCAATCTGCTCCAATATCTGATCACAAGTCTCTGGCATAAATGCCTTTAATAAGATTGCCCCGAAACGAATAGACTCGATTAGATTATATAAAACTGTATTCAAGCGATCTCTTTTTGTTTCCTCTTTGCATAAAATCCACGGTGTGGTTTCGTCGATATACTTGTTGCTCCTTCTTAGCATATTCCAGATTTCTTCCAATGCGTCTTGTACCCTTAATTTATCCATCTTTTCTGTTACGTTCCGAACACTCTCTTCTACCACTTTTTTAAAGTCGGCATCGATCTCCTCCGCAACATTTTTATTCTCTACCACGCCATCATTATACTTATTCACCATTGTAACTGTCCGATTTACCAGATTTCCAAGTACGTTAGCCAGATCTCCGTTGATTCTTCCAACGATAAGCTCATCTGTAATGCTTCCGTCCTGTGCAAAAGGCATTTCTCTTAAAACAAAATATCGTATGGCATCCACGCCATATTTTTCTACGAGTTGATCTGCATACAGTACATTTCCTTTTGACTTACTCATCTTATCGATTCCAGATAGAAGCCAGGGATGACCAAAGATCTGCTTTGGAACAGGTATATCAAGCGCCATCAGCATAATTGGCCAATACAATGTGTGAAATCGCAGAATATCTTTTCCAATCAAATGTACATCCGCAGGCCAATATTTTCGAAATAGACTATCATCTTCTGAGCCATATCCTAGACCTGTAATATAATTACTAAGCGCATCGATCCAAACATAGACCACATGTCCTGGGTTAAAATCAACTGGAACACCCCATTTAAATGAAGTTCTGGAAACGCATAAGTCAAGGAGACCCGGTTTTAAGAAGTTGTTAATCATTTCATTTTTCCTAGACTCAGGTTGAATAAACTCCTTATTATCCTCAATATGCTTTACCAAACGATCTTGATATTTGCTTAACTTGAAAAAATAAGCCTCTTCTTTTGACTTTTTGACTTCTCTTCCACAATCGGGACATTTCCCATCCACAAGTTGACTATCTGTCCAGAAGGATTCGCAAGGCGTACAGTACATTCCTTCATATTCTCCCAGATAGATATCCCCCTGGTCATAGAGCTTTTTAAATATCTTTTGAACCGCTTTCTCATGATACTCGTCCGTGGTTCTGATAAATTTATCATAGCTGGTGTTCATCAGATCCCAGATTGTCTTTACCTCACCTGCTATCTTATCCACATAGACTCTTGGTTCCATGCCTGCTTCCTTAGCTTTTTGTTCTATCTTTTCTCCATGCTCATCTGTACCCGTCATGAAAAAAACATCATAGCCCAATAATCTTTTATAGCGTGCAATCGCATCCGTCAAAATGATTTCATATGTATTTCCAATATGAGGCTTGGTAGATGTATAGGCAATCGCAGTTGTAATGTAGTACTTCTCTTTATTCATAACTTCCTCTTTCTGTTTTCTTTTATAAATTTTATCATATTTATCTCAAATATCAAGTCACTTTTCTAAATACATTTTTCAGATACAGCTCATTGAGTATGATCATACCAAACAGAATCCAGGCAAAAATTCTAAATGTTTCATAAATGGTATGATGATCCTTAATCATGCCCAAAAATGGTGCCGTGGACATCACTGCGATAGAGGAAATAAAACTAACCGTGGAAAGGACGGAAGCCCTTACCTTTGACGGCGCATACTTATTTACATAATGTTCTTCAACTGTCCGTCTCATTCCCCTGACAATCTGATGAAGAAAAATTGCTAGAATTCCCCAATAATTATAAACAGAAGAAAGAATAAAAAAGGAGATGCACATCAAAATACTCATGCTAATCAAAGTCTTGCTTTTTATCCTTCTCATCACTTGCTCACTATGCTGTGAAAAAAAGCCCGCTGTCAGATTAAATAGAAAAAAAATGAAACCAAAATACTCGACTGGTATGCGAACATCCTTCATATAAGGTTGGTAAAATTGCATAACAGGTTTATAGAAAACAAAACATAATGAGACCGAAAGTGCAATAGCGAGCAGCTTTTTGTGCTTAACCGTATACAGGAAGCTCAAGTAGGTCTGTTTATAGTACTTTGTGATATGGAATCCTTTTTCCTTGTACTGCCTTGTTTCTGTCATAAAACAAGCAAACGCAATCCCAAATGCGAGAACAAGTGCTGTTAAAATAAACGGTAACCTCATATTGTATTTGTATAAAAAAGAACCGATCACCACCGTTATACTATTGGCATAGAATCCAAATGAATGCGCAAGACCACATATTTTTTTATATTCTTCTGTTCTTTTTAGTTTTTTTAAAGTGTCATATAACAGCGCGCTTCCCGCCCCGCTTTCAGAGGCAATCCCAAATGCAAATATAATTTCAGACAAAATGAGTGTCCAAAATGTTGTGGCAAAAAACAACAAAAGGATAGCAAGCGAAAAAAATATACTCGCCAAAATCAACGAAAATTTTCTCCCCACGATATCCGCTAGGACCCCAGAAGGGACCTCAAGTGCAAAAACAACCCCAGAAGAAACCGAGGTTAAAAGCATAATCTGTGTAAAATTAAGACCCAGTTCCAAATAAAACAGGGTCAAAATTGGTGCAATAAACATCAATTGATACACAAGCGTATAACAGTAGTAAAGTCTTATATTTCTTTCATACTTTTTCTCCATAAAACATCCCTTTATCTACCGGACTCTTCTTTCATCAGGGCATACATATCTTCCACCTTTTCTGACAAAAAGGCTATCCCATCCGTCACGCCTTTATTATAATAATATTTTGCCACATTCTCCGATAGATAGTCAACAAAAAGCCCGGATTGCAAGTCCCCCATCTCTATATCAAAGTTTTCATGCATATACTTTCTTAACCATTCCGAGGCCTTTGTCTTATCCTCTTTTGAAAGCTCAATTTTATCTTCTTTTTTCATTGATTCCTCCAAACTTTAAAACTTTTTGTAGATGATGATTCCCTCTTTTTCAATGTCTTGCCTCATCTCATCATCAATGCTCTTATCAACGAAGATGATGTCATATTTTTTTAGATTATTCGCATGACTTTCTATGTCAAACACGAAGTCAATTCCCCTATCGAAGACCTCTTTGTTTGAAAATACCGCCAAATCAACATCACTTTTTTCATCGCTATCTCCCCTTGCATAGGAACCGAATAGTTTAATTACTTCTATATCATCATACTTAGAAGCAACTTCTGTGATCTTTTCAATAATTTCGTCCATGTTCTACCTCACAAATTTATATTTATTTCATTAAATAGCTGTTCTATCTGAAGCGGATCCTCGTCCGTTGTATCCAAAACCCACAATCGTCCATATTGCTTATCTTCTATCGCCGTCTCTATCAATTCTTTTTTACGTGAGAAATCATATTGACTTTTTATACGATTTTCCACTTGCTTATCCGTAAGTCCTCTCTGTTGCATTCGTTTTCGTTGTTTCTCTAGACTCGCTGTCACCAAAACAACATGATTGTTACTAATCGTTAGAAAATCACTCTCCGCAAGAAGTGCGGCATTGATTAAAATCAACCCTTTTAATCCATACATTACCTTCCGCATACGCTCATAGATTGCTGGGTGCATAACCGTATTTAAGTAGGAAAGCTCCTCCTCTTCGCCGAATACTTTCTCACCTAGCACCTTTCGCTTAACCATCCCATTTTCGTCTAATATATCTTCTCCGAAATGATTCGCCAGATTGTTTCGAATCATAATGTAAGCTTCTTCTTTTAAAACCTCTAAAATATCATGTGCAATGGTGTCTAGATCAATGTTGTGCACCTCTTCCCCATTTTTTCTCCCAATCTCAACTAGCCGATTGCATAAAAAGGATTTTCCGGTAGCGGGGGCTCCTGTCACACACAGAATCTTTTGATCAAGGAGTGTTTTTTCCAATCTTTCCTTTACATATAGCGGAACGTATGCTTCTACTCGTCCCTGCTCCTTCACAATCGATTTTACAATGCTTGAGCTGATATGAGACAACTCCGGTCTTGCAAAAATAGGTATGGTCTCAATGTCCCTTTGAGTCATGTTGGCCGTATGCATTTGATACTCATAATCCAGATCTGTACTGTTTCGAATTCCTCTAATGATAATGCTGATATTGTTCTCATATGCAAAATCCACCAATAGACCTGTAAAAGAAATCACTTTCACATTCACCAGCTTGAATAAACTCTCTTTTGCCATGTCCAGTCTGTCCTCTAGACTAAATGTATATTTTTTATCCGGATTCACTCCAATCGCCACAATAAGCTCATCGAATATCTTCGATGCCCTCTCTATAATGTCAATATGTCCATAAGTAATGGGATCCCCGGAAAATGCATAGATTGCTTTCATTTTTACCTCAAATTGCTTTATTTCTTATTGTTCAGGCACAATAGTACGGTTATCGTTTACTGTTTTAAAGTAGTCTCGAAGTCTTAATCCATCGACATATAAATCCTCAATTACCATCTTCCCGTTCCTGATTTTGGTTAGGATATACACATCCAACCCACCCCTCACAGCATCTCTCACAATCGTTTCATACTGATAGGCATAACGCTCATCAACAAAAAGTTTTGAGGATGGAAAGTGAATCGTGGTCAAAACCACATCATTTCTAGAGTAACCATATGTTGAAATATTCGCCTTAATATAATTCTGGCTGCCAGCTTCTTTCGTCTTGCTTACTTTTTCCACTTTGGCATATCCCTCGTCATCCTTATCCAGATAAACGTAGAATTCACCATTATAATAGGCAATTCTCTTTTCAATTGCTTCCTCCCTCGCCTCATTCTCTTGTCTCATCTTTAATAGCTCAGATAAGGTGTAACCATTTCTATAAACAACGACTAAGTCCGATCGGATTATTTCGTAAAATAAGGTTTCTGCTGCGTTTTCCGGCATATATTCCCCTAGTTTTTGAATATAATCATCATCCTTTCTTTCATCCGTCGTCATTCTTTCTAGTGCACTCTCTATAATCTCCTCCACCAATTTAATACGGTTTTCCCTTTCTGCTTCCGCGAGAGTCCCATCTCCATTAATAAATCCCATGATAGTTCCATTTATATAGCTTTCCAGATGGTTTTGATAAGATAAATAGGCTCTTTGTAATTCCGGTATAACAATTGTATCTCGCTCAATGGTTAAATTCAAATATTTCCCTCTAAAAATATCAAGGGGATCGTATTGTTGTATTTTAAATCGGTATTCCTCACCGATTCGATTCACCATCTCATTAGTGTAGATAAAATATGCTAAAATAAAAATCGGAATCAGCAGAAATACAAACTCAAACTTCTTCATTTTTTCTATCTCCTTTCTTAAAGATAGCCTTATTAAAGAGCAAAATTCCAATCGCAACTACGATACAAGTAATTCCCCGAAGCATAATGCTATCTCCTATTTCAAAAAGGTATCGTATGATAAGCACCACTAGTCCAACTTCTCCGAGAACAATATTCGATTTTTCCATGTTGCTCACACCGAAGTAGATGTTGTAGACCGCAAAAGCCAATAGAAAGAGTCCCCAGATATAGTTAAAATAACCCCAATCTATAAACCCATTGACAAAATATAAGAATACAGAAAAAATCATGAAAGTGTTAATCTTATCAAAGTCGGCCATAAATTCTTTTGCAAAGTAATAGACCATCACGGCAAGTAATAAGGCTAAATAAATAATAAATAAGATGATGAGGCTAGCCGAACCCCCAAAATCAAAATTTAGAACACTGCCCCTATAAAAAGAAGCCGTTAGAAGTAACCAATTTATAAAAGATATCACAACAATCAGATTTTTCTGAGCAGTTAGCTTTAATAAACAACATAAGTAGTATCCAACAAACAGAACCGGCATTAACATGATGGCGCTATTAAAGATTCGAATGGATAGATAAATGTCATATACAATAGCCGCGAAAACAAGCACGTTTAAAACCGTATTTCTTAAAACCGTTTCGACTCTATTTTTGTTTTCCCTGGTTAAGTACAAAAATAAAACCGATTTAGAAAGCGCCACAACCGGGACAATAAAACCATAGATCAACAACGTTAACCCTATGACCCCATCCGTTTTTAACATCGCAAACACAATTGCGGATAAGATGAACATTATTTCAGTAATATAGGAAAGGGTATAAAAACTTAAGCACGCAAGAATAATTGTGGCAATAAGCAGAAAACTTTCCATGTCCGGCATGACGTTATAAATCTGTCCAATGATTGCAACACTAGCAAGTGAAACGCCCGAATAGACAATCGAATAGGCTTCTAAATTTCGTTGTTTTCTCTTCGCATTCATCATTAACACAGCCAGGATGAGGAGGGTTCCAATGCATCCGGCTATTTTAATCTCTTTGGTCATATACTCCCAGTTTGCTGCAATAATCCAGATTACACCCAATGCAATCAATATGCCCGCAATAATGTTTAGTACCATTCCTTTGCTTTGCTTGTCTGCTTTTTTATTTTTATAGTAATTATTAATTTTCCCCGCCGTCTCTAAATCGATGATCCCGTCAGCAATTAACTCTTCTGTGTTAATGGCATTTTCTCTTTTCATAAAACCTCACATATTTAAGGTTATCATATCATTTTTTTAAAAAAAGTAAAGAAAAATACAAAAAAATCACTTCAATATAAAGTGATTTTATTCTTCTTATTTCATGCCTAGAGAAGTTTTTGCAGTAGCCACTAATTCCTTTAGTGCGTCAGGATCATTTACCGCCATATCTGCCAACATTTTTCTGTTGATATCAATATTGGATATTTTGAGTCCGTTCATAAATCTACTATATGAAATTCCTTCTGCTCTTACCGCAGCATTAATTCTAGCAATCCACAAATTTCTGTAGTCTCTCTTCTTTTGTTTTCTTCCAACAAAGGCATAAGACATAGATCTTGCAACCGCTTGTTTGGCCGTTCTGAAAAGCTTCGATTTTGCACCCCAATATCCTTTTGCAAGTCCTAATATCTTTTTATGTTTTTTATGTTTATTCATTCCACCTTTAACTCTTGCCATGTTTGTTTTCCCCCTTTATCTTAACCATATGGTAACATTTTTTTAACAGCATCTAAATTTGTTTCATGCACATACGCTGTGTGTGTAAGATTCATTTTTCTCTTTGGTGATTTTCCATTTAATAAATGTCTTTTGTTCGCTTTATTCCTTTTTACAGTACCGCTCGAAAGAATTGTAAATCTCTTCGCGGCGCTTCTGTTTGTTTTAATTTTTGGCATAATAATCTCCTTCCTATTTCTTAGGTGATATAATGGTCATAATACTTCTACCTTCAACCATAGCTGATTTTTCTGTAACGTATCCTTCATAATCCAATAGTTCCATAAATACTTCCAGGACTTTATGTCCCAAATCCATATGAGCCATCTCCCTACCCGAAAATACAACAGCCACCTTGAGCTTATCTCCTTCTTGCAGGATTTCCTTCGCTTTGTTTGCCTTGATCCGAATGTCATTTGTATCAATATTTACAGACATTCTGATTTCCTTGGTTACTACAATTTTTTGCTTTTTCTTTGCTTCTTTATCCCGTTTAATCACTTCAAACTTGTACTTTCCATAGTTCATGATCTTGCAAACCGGTGGATTGGCGGTAGGTGATATTTCTATTAAATCCTCTTCTCTTTCCTCAGCAAGTGCAATCGCGTCTTTTAACGTCATAACGCCCATCTGAGCACCATCAGTATCTACAACTCTTACTTCTGTAGCTTTAATCTGACGATTAATCTTTAAATCTTTTATACAAACACCTCCAAAATGTAATAAAAAATGAGCCAGAAAAGCTCACACTCTAAGTAATTTTAAAACTACCTAATAGAAAAATTCTATACCCTGATAGCACATTGAAGCCTCAAGGTGAGAGCGTTGCTCTACTTCGCATATCTTCTGGTATTTTACCAAAAACAGTGTCAATTGTCAAGGGTTTTGTTGCATTATTTTCAACTTTTTATCCCTTTTGCAATTTTAGCTTCTTCTTCTCTACCTTGTCTCTGAGTATCTTTTTTAAATTCTCTATCTCTTCCTCCGAGGCAAAATCCTGCTTAGGCATGATAAAAGCTTGGATTTTTGAAATATATAGGTAAAAAGCATCTTTCGTCTCGCAGATCTTAAAAAACTGCTCAAAGGTTAGATCGGTATTTCCAACCGAAGAGGTTTGATGAAATCCTCCCTCATTGATGACATTTTCAACCTCCAGCTTGGAAAGCGGAGCACTGTTAAACATTCTCTTGCAGCTCTGATGCAGAGCAATCATATCCACCACAAATATAAACGCAAAAGCAATCAAAATGCCCAAAATGCCGATCACAAACTGATCTCCTGTTTTGGGTTGTAACCAGGTAAGGGTCAACACCAACATAAAAACATACGATATTTGCGTCACTTTTCTTCTATGAAACTTACAGAATGCTTTGTAATCACTAAACTCCATTTTAAAGGTTCCCTTTACTTCCATCATACACCTCTCATCTTTATAAAACACGATATTCGAATATTTTTTCAATCTCACTCCGTAAAGCCTTATGCTCTTCTCGATCAAGTGACGGGTCCTCTGCTAACAGATCCGCCGCTGCCATCTGGGCCTGTTTTAATATTTTGATGTCCTCATACAGGTTGGCTATTTTAAACTCCGGTATCCCATGCTGTTTGGTTCCGAAGAAATCACCCACGCCCCGCAGCTCCAAATCTTTTTCAGCAATAATAAAGCCATCGTTTGTATCTTTTAAAGTCTTCAGTCTCTCCCTAGCCACTGTGCTTTTAGAATCACTGATAAGGATACAATAGGATTTATGCTCACCTCTTCCGACCCTTCCCCTCAGCTGATGCAGCTGTGCCAGTCCAAAGCGCTCCGCATTTTCAATCAACATAATCGTGGCATTTTTATTGTCTACTCCTACTTCAATCACAGTTGTAGATACGAGAACCTGAATGTGATTTTCTTTAAATCGCTCCATGATCTCACTTTTTTCCTTTGGTTTTAGTTTACCATGGATAAATTCTACTGTCACGCCATTTAAGTAATTTTCTCGAATCATTTGGGTATACTCCGTCACCGCCTTTAGCTCTGACATTTTTTCGCTTTCTTCTACCATTGGACAGATTACATAGGCCTGTCTTCCCTTTTTAACCTCTTCTCTCACAAAACCATACATTCTCTCGTAATAGCTTGAATCCACGATGTGCGTATCTATCTTTTGTCTTCCCCTTGGCAATTCATCAATAATAGAAATATCTAAGTCCCCATATAGAATGAGCCCCAGCGTTCTTGGAATAGGGGTTGCTGTCATGACTAAGATGTCTGGTAGCAGCCCTTTTTGTGAAAAGTTAAGCCGTTGCTCCACGCCAAATCGATGCTGCTCATCTGTGATTGCAATGCCTAGTCTTGAAAACGCTACCTGCTCTTGCAGAATGGCGTGCGTGCCAACTACCGCATTCAATTCCCCGCTCTTTAACTCGTCATAAATCTGTTTCTTATTTTTGGCCGTTGTGCTCCCAACGAGTAGGGCTACTTTCATGTCCAGCTTTTCAAAGTATGGTTTGACAAAGTCAAAATGTTGAGCAGCCAGAATTTCTGTGGGTGCCATCAATGCCGCTTGATAACCATTTTTAATCGCAATATACATTGAACTAAGGGCCACAACCGTTTTCCCGGAACCCACATCCCCTTGTACCAGACGGTTCATGATGTGGCTACTCATCATATCCTTTTCTATTTCATTAACCACTCTGGTTTGTGCGCCTGTAAGTTTAAAAGGCAGTTGCTTGAGTAGCGCGTCCATTGACACCTTTTTAAAATGGATCCCCTCTTCTGCAGCTTTTACCTTATGTTTTATAAAAGTAAGCGCAAGTTGAGTAATAAAAAACTCCTCAAAAACCAACCTGTCTTTAGAAAGGTAATAACTCTCCTCATCTTTTGGGAAATGAATATTGTGGAGAGCGAAGTTGTATTCTGATAGGTTATATTGAACACGAATCGCATTCGGAATTCGGTCTATAATTAGATCGGGTGATATGTGGTCAAATGCTATTTTCATAAGTCTTCTCAGAATTTTTTGAGATATCTTATAGGTGAGTGGATACTTTGGAACAATTGCTCCTGTTACAATCATGCCGTCATCGGTTACTTTTTCATATATGGGCGAATCCATTTGTTTTTTATTGTATTTTTCCTTCACTTTTCCAACGAAAATATATTCGTCCCCAACATGAAAGCTCTCTTTTAAATAAGGTTGATTATACCAAACCATGTCCATTTTACCGGTATCATCATAAACGCCTACCTTCGTCAAAACTTTTCCATTAAAACGTAGGTTGACTGGTTTGGATAAAATTCTGGCTTTTAGTGTGTTCACCTCATCTGCGCTAAGATCAGCAATGCTTTTACCCTCTCTCCGATCTTCAATCTCGCGCGGAAAATACGTCAGGAGGTCTCCTATCGTATTAATACCAAGGACATCTAACCGTTCATACATTGCATCGCCTATTCTTGGCAATTTTCTAACATCATCGCTAAACTTCATATTTTCCTTCTACGCCTTTGTAATATATTATATACCATATCGTTCAAAATGTCTATTCCCATTATCTTTCCAAGCCTCCCACTGTAACGCTATAGAATGTAAATCATATGATAGAAATATATCGATTTTGAGGAGAAATTTTTTTATGAATTGTTCTAATCCTATTTTACACGTAATTAAACCAAGGGATAGTTTATACCAACTCGCAAGATATTATCAAACCACAATACAAATGATTACAGCGTTGAACCCAAATTTAAATCCTTATAATCTACAGGTCGGTTCAACCCTTACAATCTGCCCGGGCACCAATTCCCCTATTATACAGGATGATTTTTACCCGGCTGAACCAAATATGAATCAAACTCCTATGGCACCTGGAACTAGCATGAATCGTTTGGGTCCTGCTCCAACCATACCGAACAATATGGCTAGACCCACAGGAATGAACCCAACCATGCCAAACAACATGGCTAGGCCCACAGGAATGAATCCAACTATGCCGAACAACATGGCACGTCCAACTGGCACCGCTCCAATGATGCCAAATGGCAATACCATGGTTTCTGAGATTGATCCACAAATGGAACTAGATGAAGACATGCGCGCCGTATGGGCACAGCATGTTAACTGGACACGTATGCTTATGATCAGTATTATTGAAAGACTAAGAGATCAAACCGCAGTTTCGAATCGTTTGTTGAGAAACCCTCAGGATATGGCTAAAATCTTTGCAAGGTTTTATCCTGAAAATATTGCAAAAAATGTGGAACAATTATTTAGAGAACACCTAAGGATAGGTGGAGACCTTATGACTGCTCTCCGCGATAGAAGAATGCAAGATGCTGAAAACCTAAATCAAGAATGGTATGCAAATGCTGATAATATTGCTGAAACATTGAGCTCCATTAATCCTTATTACGATAAAGAAGTGCTTAGAAATATGCTCTACAATCATCTTGATTTGCTTAGAGAACAGATCCAAAATCGTATTGCCGCAAACTATCCAGCTGATATAGACGCCTTTGATGCCGGAGAAGAAGAAGCCATGGATATGGCAGATTACTTTGCAGATGGTATTATGCAACAATTTCCAGAAAACTTTATACAAAGCAATGAATAGTTAGAAGCTCACAATTGTGAGCTTCTATTTTTTAAATCTTCTCTATATTTGGTAATACAGTAGTAGAAAATATACTGTTGTGCGTAACCCATCTGTTCCCCAAACATTTTGAATGCATATGTTTCAATCTCATTTTTTTTCAAATCTTCCGGAACAAACCAATCCCTCATAATTCTCTCAATCCAGACATCGACCGGGAATACATCTGTCTTATTTAAGCCAAAAAGCAAAACACAATCTGCCACTTTTTTCCCAACCCCTTTTATCTTCATCAGTTCTAGACGTGCATCCTGCGTACCCATATCCCTCAAGTCTTCAATAGAGATTTCTTGGGATCGTATTTTATCGCGCGCATCAATTATGTACTGATCTCTAAAGCCAACCCCAAGCGATCTCAGCTCACTTAAAGTAGCCTTCTTCATTTCTTCCGGTGTCGGAAAAGAAAAATAGTCTTTCTGATCAACGCTCACAATTTTCTGACCGTATTTTTCGCAAATATTTTTAACCAGCCCCTTTATTCTTGGTATATTGTTGTTGGAAGAAAGGATGAATGATAGGATCATCTCCCAAGTATCCTGTTTTAACAACCTAATTCCATTTGTATATTTCAAAATTTCTTTCATCTTCTCGTGCTTTTTTATGATCTCTTTTGAGATCGTGGTATAATCATTTTCCAAATCAAAAAAGTGTTTAAAATAGGCCTCATTTTCCGTTTCCATGATGAACTCACCCTTCTGTTCAGAAAATAGACCATACTGATCTTTTGATAACACTAGATACCGGCCATCCTTTAATCGCTCATATCGAAAAGTCTGACCACTATCCAGAACATCTTGAAGGTTAAACTGATTGATCTTCATATTAAATATTCCATTCTTCCACTGTTACTTTAAAAGGTTCCACATGAACCGAAATGAATGTTTCCTTGCCAAAACGATACCTTATTTTGTTTTCAATTGTCCGTGTAATATCATGAGCCTCTTTCACGGACAGTTTGGGATTTACCCGAACATGCATCTCAACTGCCATATTGGACCCAATCCTTCTGGTGCGAACATTATGCGGATCTTTGATTTCTTCTATCTCCGAAAGAATTTTTAAAATCTCATTAAAATCGCCTTCGCTCACTGACCCATCTGTCAAATCATAGGTTGCTTTTTTAAATATATCGAAACCAATCTTCATAATGTAGAAGGCGATCACAATAGCAAGCGCTGGATCTAGCAGTCCCCACATCCCCCCAAAAATTTTGGCAATTGTTAGTCCGATTAAAACAGCAACCGAAGAAAAGGAGTCTGTTCTATGATGAAAGGCATTCGCTTCCAAAACTCTCAGCTTTAAAATTTTGGCATAATGCATCGTGTATTGATATAATCCTTCTTTCACCACAGTCGAAATTGCCGCCATGGCCAGTGCAATCATACTTGGTGAAGTAAGTTTTAATTCTTTGTAATTCCAAAGGGAGGTAATTCCTTGCTTAATCATGTTAAATGCGACAAAAAAAAGAACCATACTTAGAAGCACCTCTGCAACAACATCCGCTTTTGCGTGACCATAGTTGTGATCTTTGTCTGCCGGCTTTTTAGAAAATTGGAAGGAAATCAGAATAAAAATATCCGAAACCATATCTGTTAAGGAATGGATTCCATCCGCAATCAAGGCCAGACTGTTTGCACATACCCCCACAATGATCTTGGATATTGTGAGCAAGACATTCACGAACAAACCAACCAGTGTTATTCTTGTTGCTACTGCCGATCTTACGTGTGCATTCATAGATCCTCCTTTTTTCTTAGCATATGATGAATCAAAGAAAAGAGACCTCTTTTTGAATCCCGTTGCATTTTCTCCTCAATAGAATTTTTTAAATCCTCCAGCTTTTCAATTTTACTATAAGCAATTTCCTCATCCACCTTATTGGCAAGCCTTGAAAACGCAAGACCAATATCTGATTTAGGAAACAAAATACTAACTGGCTTTTGCATCATTACCGCTTTTCCCAACGAAACGTCATTCGGCAAATATTCAATTACCTCTATATTCATATTTAAAAATTTTTCACAAACCTGATTTAATTTCAAAAAGGTTCCTTCTGCCTTTTCTCTTGAAGTCACCATATTTACAATCACTTTAATGTCCGGTTTATTCTCACCCATTGCATTCTTAAACACTTTTAGAAGAGCATAGGCATCTGTAATAGAGGTTGGATCCCCCGTTGTGACAAGCAACACTTTTGTGGCCACTTGTAAAAAAGCCATAACAGAATCTGAGATCCCGGCTCCGGTATCAATAATAATTATATCAAACATCTGATCCAGCTTGATCAATTCTTTCGCAAATATCCTAAACTTTTCGTCACTTAGATTGGCCAGTTCTCATATCCCAGACCCTCCGGATATAAACTTTAATCCCTCTGGCCCATCTGAAATAATCTCTGCAATTTCTCTTCCATCGTTCATAAGCGCAAGAAAGTTATATTTCGGAATGGTTCCCATTAAGATTTCTACGTTCGCAAGACCAAGGTCTGCATCGATTACCAGAACCTTCTTCCCTTTTTTGATCAGGTTAAGAGCAAGATTGACGGCAACGTTTGTCTTTCCAACGCCACCTTTCCCACTTGTAATCGTAATAATATCCGCATTGCTTTTTGTTACATCCGTGGTTTCATTCTCTTTTAAGATCTCTCTTAACTTCTCGGCTTGATCCTTCATTTTTCCGAACTCCCTAATAAAAACTTGGCAATCTTTTCCGGATTCATAACCTCAATATCATCTGGTACATCTTGCCCAAATGTTATGTAAGAAAACGATTTGCCTGTAAGCATTTTTATATTTAATATATTCCCAACACCCATTGTCTCATCCATCTTAGTAAAGATAATTTTATACTCCTCCAATATTTCAGAATACTTCTGGATGATATCCACAAGATCCCTATATTTGGTTGGAAGACTTAATACTAAGTATACCTCTTTTTTACTAATGCAGTCAAGTAATTTTGTAAGTTCTTCGAATTGTTCCTTATTTTTATGTGATCTCCCTGCCGTGTCTAAGAACAAAATATCTTTCTCTTTTTGTTTCTGAATCTTTTCTTCCAACTCTTCTGGCGAATAAACAACTTCAATTGCAGATCCCAATATTTCTGCATATGTTTTTAGTTGTTCAACAGCTGCAATTCTGTATGTATCGGCAGTAAGAAGTCCAACGTTTTTCTTGTTATTCAATATAAAAGTTGCTATCACTTTAGCAATTGTGGTCGTTTTTCCGACACCGGTCGGCCCAACGAATACAACCACTTTGGGTTCCCCTGCATTTTTTTCAATTTTAATTTCCTCTGGTTTCCCAAGAAGATCTATAATTCTGTTATATACAACTCGGACAAGTTCATTCACATTGCTTTTTTCACTTTCCTTCTCAAGTCCATCCAAAATTTTGTCCGCCACCTCTGGCAAAACCTCATTTCGAATCATATTGTCATAAAAAAGTTTAACAATATTACTGCTATATTTTTTTTCAACTGTCTGGGTTGTGCCTACATCTGACTGCAGTTTTTCCGTTACAGATTTCAAAATGGCTTCCAAATTATCAATTTTGTCTTCAATATTTTTCATTGCCTCATGCTTAACTGTAGGCTTCGATTCCTGCTCTATTGGTTTATTGCTATAAGCATTCATTCCTTCTTTACTGATGACCGTTTTCTTTTCCTCTTCCACCTTTTCGATCGCATTACTATTTAGGCCCACTTTCGTAAACAATTTGTCATTTGTGGCTGTTATCTCCACAATTGGCGATTTAAAAAAGCTAAAGAATCCCTTTGGTTCAACCCTTCTTATGTTTAAAATAAGAGCTTCTGGACCCATATCCAGCTTGATTTTCTCCATTACTTCCTTCTCTGATTTGCCTTCGTACCTTTTAACCTTCATTTAAACTCACCATTCCTATCGCTTGTATTTCAACGTTTGTATCCACTTCATTATAAGATAAAACCTTCACATTTGGCAGCATCTGTTCTATAATTTTTTTGAAATAGATCCTGACAATTGGCGAAGTCAGTATGATCGGTGCTTCTCCACCAATGAAAGCATCCTCTATCATTTCTTTTATTTTATTCACCATCTTGTTCACATAACTTGGTTCAAGCGTAACATAAGAACCCTGTTCTGTTTTTTGGATTGAATCCATTATACTTTGTTCAATCGTAGGATCAAGTGTAATCACCTTATTGGTGTCTTTATTACTAAAGTGTTGTTTCGATATTGCCCTGGCCAGACCTTGCCTCACATATTCCGTTAATAGTTCTGAGTCCTTTGTAACCTGAGCGTGATCTGCAAGCGTTTCAAAAATCGTAACAAGGTCCCGGATAGATACCTTTTCTTTTAATAAATTGGCAAGCACTTTTTGTATCTCCCCAATGGACATCAGTTTTGGTGTGAGCTCTCCAATTAATACCTCATTTGTTTCCTTTACCTTATCAATTAAAGCTTGTACATCTTGACGTGTAAGGATTTCATGCAAATGTGCCTTTACCACTTCTGTTAGATGTGTAATAATAATTGTGGACGGATCTGTCACAATATACCCTAAGCCCTCTGCATGTTCTCTCTCTTTTTCCGTAATCCAGAGCGCATTCATTCCAAAAGCCGGTTCGATTGTGTCAATCCCTGGTATTTCTTCTTCAACATAACCTGGATTCATTGCCATATAATGGTCAAACATGATCTCGCCATTTGCAATCTCAACCCCTTTGATTTTGATTACATATTGATTTGGATTGAGTTGAATGTTATCTCTCAACCGTATGATTGGAACAATCGTCCCAAGCTCAAGTGCCACTTGCTTTCGAATGATAACCACCCGGTCAAGCATATCTCCACCCTGGGACACATCTGCAAAAGGAATGATGCCATATCCAAACTCAAGCTCAATCGGGTCTATACCCATTATACCCAGAACATTTTCTGGTTTTCTAATTTCTTCAATCTCCGTATCTTCTGCGGTTACTTCGCTTTCAACCTCTCTCACTTTCAAATTCTTTTCTATTGCTAGAGCTGAAATAATGCAGACAGCGCCCGTAGGAACCATTGCATAAAATGGAAGCGGCGTTGTCAAACCCAAAATAACAATAACGGATCCTGCGAGGAGGAGTACTTTAGGAAGCGAGAAGAGCTGCTTAATAATTTCCTCTCCAAGATCACTTTCTTTTGCCGCTTTTGTAATTAACATCCCTGTTGCCACTGAGATAAGAAGCGCTGGAATCTGGCTCACCAACCCGTCTCCAATGGTAAGAATGGTGAACCTGGATAAGGATTCTGTAATGGTGTAACCCAGTTGGGTCGCTCCGATAATAATTCCTGCTATAATATTAATAAAAGTAATAATAATTCCTGCTATCGCATCATTTTTGATGAACTTACTGGCTCCATCCATGGCCCCGTAAAAGGCTGATTCTTGTTGTATTTTATCCCGTCTTTCCCTGGCTTGCGCCTCCGTAATAGAGCCTGTATTTAAATCCGCGTCGATTGCCATCTGTTTTCCAGGCATTGCATCCAAAGTGAAACGTGCTGTCACTTCTGCCACTCTTTCTGCGCCCTTGGTGATAACTAGGAAGTTAATGATTACAATAATCACAAATAAGATAATTCCTACGATCTCGTTTCCTCCTGCAACAAAAGAACCGAATGTTTCAATAATTTTTCCAGCCGCCCCTGTTGTTAAAATAAGTCTGGTCGATGATAGATTTAACGAAAGGCGGAATATTGTGGTTATCAATAAGAGGGAAGGGAATACTGCCATATCAATCGCTTCCTTCACATAAAGTGCATTTAGCAAAAGGATAATTGAAATGGTGATATTGACCGCAAGTAAAAAGTCCATGACAATTGGATTCAGTGGTATTAAAAATAATAGTACCGAAAATATAACCACTATCCCTAGAGCAAATTGACCGATTTTCACTTTCCCCTCCAACCTTTTTTTATATATATTTTATACAATTTTTACGTTTTTACATCATTTATCTACAATTATTTATTATCATACCAATCTTTTTTTAAAAGTACATAGCTTTTTTACTTTTTTTATATTTCTTTATTTTTTCAAAAATAAAAAGCTATCATTATAGCTCTTCATCCCATATCTCAAACCAGGCTGACGGTTTCCCACCCATCGGGTAGGCATACGGTCCGAACACAGGTTCGTCTTTTTCTTGTTCAATTCTTTCTGCATGCATTCTAGCCCTCACCTCATCCCAGGTAAGGCCTGGATACTCATTATAATAGACCTCAAACTCCCCGATCATCTCCTGTCTGTTCTCCCTCGCCGTTTGAATTGAAGCCTCCATAATTGGATTGGTTCCAAGCTTCCACGCTTCGATCCGACGAGCTATCTTTTCCATCTCCTCTTCTCTCGCCTCTAGCTCTGTGATCATAATTTTTGCATTTCCTCTCTCCACAAGATCGAAAATGCCTTCATGCTCTTGCCATCCGCCAGAAACAGTGTAACCATGTTCACTCGTTTCATCTGTAAAACCAATAAAATTCAAATCTTGACTGCATGCGTCCTTTGTAAATTGGGTCATTATAATCCCTCGCCTTTGTACTAGACTACCCGTCGCATACCTTTCCTCATTCAACTTTCTGTCCTGATACATTCCAATTGCCTCAAACCATCCATCCTGATCCACCAAGGCAAGCAGATCAAAGGATTGATTCTTATTAAACTTCCTTTTCCAACGTTCTTCATAAAATCCTTCTATTCGAATAACCTTGATCACTATTCCTCCGTGCACTTATCTTGGCTATACAATATCACAAATCTCATCATTATGCAAGAGCAGAATCGTGTTTCAAATTTATTATGATGTTTTTGACCGCTTTTCGAATATTCTCCGGTTTTGTCGCCAGGTTCATTCTTATAAAACCTTTATATGCTTCCCCAAACCATTCTCCATAATCCACTGCCAATCTACTTTTTTGTTGAATGAGCTCCTGTGTATTCTCCCCTAAATAGGCTCTTAAGTCAATCCACGCAAGATATGTCCCCTCAAGGGGCGACACACCTATTTTAGGACAAGCCTTTATTAGTTCTTTTTTCAGATAATCATAATTATGTTGTATGACTTTTAATAGCGCGTCTAACCACTCCGAACCTTCTCGGTAAGCCGTTTTCGTCGCTATCCTTCCTAACAGGTTCCCTCCCACTTGCAAATGTGATAACTCATAATCATCATACCTTTTTCTCCAGTCCGGGTTTGGAATCAAAATATGTGAATGCGCGAGAGCAGCTAGATTAAAGGTTTTGGAAGCAGAATTCAGCACAATGACCTGGCTCCTATACTCTCCGCCTCTTACCGCAAGAACCGATTGAAACATATTGCCTGAGAGAATAAGGTCTCCATGTATCTCATCCGATATACATAAAACTTCGTTTCGCTTACAGATCTCTAGCAAGCGAACCAATTCTTCCTCACTCCAGACCCTACCCACCGGATTGTGTGGTGAAGCATGAATGATCATTTTGACTTGGTTTTCTTTTATTTTCTTTTCTAGCTCGCAATAATCGATCGTATAATTTCCTCCATCATTCATCAGATCACACTTTATCAACTCTCTTTTGGTGTCTTTTATACTGTTAAAAAAGGGATAATAAACGGGCGGGCACACGAGGATTGTATCCCCTTCCTTTGTAAATGCCTGAATAAGCCAGTAAAGACTTGCCACCACTCCTGGTGCAAAACGAACCCACTCCTTCTCCAGCGTATAATGATGCTTTGCACGAAGCCATCTTGAAAAAGCATCATAATAATCATCCGGTACAAGGCTATAACCGAATACGCCATGATCAATTCTTTGTCTTAGTGCCTTTTGAATGCACTCCGGTGCCCTAAAGTCCATATCCGCAACCCACAAAGAAATAAGGCCATCCTCGCCAAAACGTTCTGCCAAAGCATCCCATTTTAATGAATCTGTGCCTTTTCTCTCAACAAAATAGATATTACAAAATTCTTCAACGTCCATATATTAACCTCCCTCACTTACCCTTGTGTTCACTCCATCTACCTCTCTATATATTCTATGCTTATTCTTTTCAATTTTTGCAACCAATTCCTGTTCCATATCAATCCCAAGCATTTCGCACATCCCTAGAACATAAATTATCACATCGGCAAATTCTTCGCCCAGGTCCTCTTTCTTCTTTCTCCATGCCTCATACGCCTCAGCAAGCTCCCCATATGTAAGACAAAATTCTTTGTTCACATCTGTCACATTGAAGCCCTTGTCCAGTTTATTTTGATACACCATCTTTTGTACCTTGGCTAGTTCAATCATTTCTTCACCTCATTTAGTTGCTTTTCCACCAAAGAGATCATCATTTCCTTCGCCTCCTGTAGACTCGTTTTAACAATTGCTCCAGCCGCTAAAATATGCCCTCCTCCACCAAATTGGGTCGCAATCTCATACACATTATAAGGTTCATTACACCTTAGACTAATTTTTACATTGTTTGGAAGCGGTTCGTAAATAAAGATGGCCATCTCTGTTCCTTGCACTTCCCTTAATACATTGATGATGTTGCTCGTTTCATTGGGCTTGGCGCTTTCTTCTACAATTTCCGCCAAACTTAAAGTAGACAAAATCACTTTGCCGCCAAAAAAAATCTCTGCATTTTTAATCGCCTTCCCGATGAGTTTGGTTTCTGTAAATGTTTTTACATGAAAGAGTTTATCAATAATTTGGGTAAAATCCACTTTATAATCCATTAATTCTGCCACAACCCTATGTGTCCTTGCTGTGGTATTCTTATTTTGAAACAATCCTGTATCTGATATAATTCCTGCATAGAGCGCTGATGCAATCTCTGAACTGATTTCTCCATACATCTCTTTCAGAAATAAAAAGACGATTTCAGAAGTTGCCGAGGAAGTCTCTTCCACATAATTAAAGTCTGCAAAATTGGGATTGTTGATATGGTGATCCATGCTAATTGTGGTTTTTGCATTATACAGCTGATCCTTTATCTCCAATCTCTCCATATCCGCACAATCTAGTACAATTACCGTATCATATACCTCTTCAATGCACGACGTATACTGTTCCGCTCCCTTTAAGATATAATACTCTTCTGGGATGCTCTTGGTGTATAAAGTTACCTCTTTCCCAAGTTCCATTAGTTTTAAGCCCATTGCGATGGTTGAACCAATGCAATCTCCATCTGGATTTTTATGCCCCGCAATTAAGACCCTGTTGGCCTTTTCTATTTGTTCTTTGATTTCCACAAAAGAATTATTCATTACTTCCTTTTTCTTCTTTCTTAATTTTATTAAAAATCTCCTCCATATGGCTCGCGTAGTCCAGCGTGGTGTCTAGTTTGAAGTTTAATTCCGGGGTGATCCGCAGATTAATTTCTCTTGCAATCTCCTTTCTAATAAACCCCTTTGAATTGACAATGGCTTCTAGAACCGCCTTTTTCTCTTCCTCTGGCACATTATAAATACTCACATAAATCGTTGAATACTTTAGGTCGTTTGTGGTGTCCACTTTGGATATGGTAATGAGACCATTTACCCTTGGATCTTTGAGTCGATAGTTTACAATTTCGTTTAGTTCTCTTTTGATTTCCTCGTTGATCTTAATCAACCTTCTGTTTTCTCTCACTCTTTAACCTCTTCCATTGTAAATGCCTCAATGACGTCATTCTCCTTTATATCGTTAAATTTTTCTAATAGAATACCGCATTCAAAACCTGTCTTTACCTCTTTTGCATCCTCTTTGAACCTTTTGAGTGACTCAATTTTTCCTTCATAAACGATCACACCATCTCTTACCAGCCTCACATCATTGCTTTTATGAATAGATCCATCGATTACAAAACAGCCTGCGATACTGCCGACGCTTGAAGCCTTGAATATGCTTCGCACTTCTGCGTGTCCTAATACCTTTTCTTTATATTTTTTGGCAAGCATTCCACGCATCGCCGCTCCAATTTCCTCAATTGCTTCATAAATGATTCTATAAAGTTTTATATCCACCTTGCTTTCTTCGGCCATTTCGATCACATTTGGTTGTGGTCTAATATTGAATCCAATAATAATCGCATTCGAAGCACAAGCAAGCATCACATCTGATTCTGTTATGGCTCCCGTGGCTCCTCTCACCACCGAAACAATCACCTCTTCGTTGGATAGTTTCTCTAGACTTTGTCTTACCGCCTCAACAGATCCCTGTACGTCTGCTTTAATAATCAGATTTAGTTTCTTCACTTCCCCGGATTGAATTTGTGAGAATAAAGAATCCAGAGAGATATTTGCATGGGCGTTATATAATTTCTTTTCTCTTCCCTTTAATTTTGCTTTTTCTGAAAGTTCTCTTGCTTTCCTTTCATCTTTGGTCACATAGAATGTTTCGCCCGCTTCTGGCACTTCAGATAATCCCATAATCTCAACCGGCGTGCTGGGTCCTGCGCTCTTAATTCTTTTGCCCAGATGATTGATCATCACTCTTGCATTTCCAGAAGCAATCCCTGCAAAAATAGCATCTCCAAGATTAAGGATTCCTTTTTCTACAAGCAATGTGGCAATAACCCCTTTGTTTTTATCTAACTTGGCCTCAATAACCGTTCCCTTGGCAGGTCCAAGTCCCCTTGTCTTTAATTGTTGCATCTCCGCTACCAAAAGAATGGTGTCTAGCAGTTCGCTGATCCCGATCTTCCCTTTGGCGGATACAGGAACACAGATGTTGTCTCCTCCCCATTCTTCGGATACAATGCCATAGTTTGTCAACTCCTGCTTTACTCTTTCTATGTTGGCTTCCGGTTTATCAATCTTATTAATCGCTACAATAATTGGTATGCCCGCCACTTTAGCATGGTCAATTGCTTCAATGGTTTGAGGCATTACACCGTCATCCGCAGCAACAACCAAGATCGCGATATCCGTCACCTTGGCTCCTCTGAGTCTCATCGCCGTAAAGGCCTCATGCCCTGGCGTATCTAAAAATGTGATCTTTTTCCCTTGATGTTCTATTTCAGAAGCACCAATATGTTGGGTAATCCCACCATGTTCTCCAACAGCCACATTGGATAATCTCATTGCATCAAGAAGAGAAGTTTTTCCATGGTCAACGTGTCCCATCACCACGACGATTGGTGAACGAGGTTCTTCTTTATCCTCATTTTCAGACATTTCGTCCTCTGTATAAAGAAGCTCTTCAATATTTTGCTCCTGTTCTTTTTCAAGTAAAATCTCAAATTTATCAGCCACCTTAGAAGCCATATCAAAATCAATGGTTTGATTGATATTGGCAAAAATTCCAAAACCCATCAACGTTTTAATTACATCTACCGTCGATTTTCCGATTTTAGACGCAAATTCATTTACCATCATATTTTCTGGTACAATTACAATCGGAATCTCTTCTACAATTTCTTCCTCTTCCGTTCTCTTTTTGACATACTTCTTCAGTTCATTCCTACTAAGGTCAATCTTTGGGAGTGGCTTTTGCCCCTTATGAGCTAATGCGGGACGTTCTACTTTCTTCTCGATTTTTTGAGGCTCAACCGTTTCTTTTTTAGGTGCCTCTTCCTTTGGCTTTTTCTCCACTACTGGTTTGACCTCTTTTTTGGGGGCAAGCATCCTCATCGCTTTGGTCACCTCGCCATCAGACATAGTGGACATATGATTGGTTACCTCAATCCCGATCTCCTTTAATTTGGCGATTAGCTCCTTGCTATTTGTATCCAATTCCTTTGCAAGTTCATGTACTCTTTTCTTCGTCACATCATCACGACCTTTCGTTTAGTTTTAAAATCTCTCTAGCGAAGTTTTCATCCAATATTGCAATCATACTTCTTTCGCTCTTACCTATGTAATGCCCCAAATCATATTTGGTTCCATATTCTATAAACGGAATATGGTTTTTATCGATGAACGCTTTTATCGCTTTTTTTGTACTCTCTTCTATGTCCGTGGCTATAATGATTAGCCTCATCTTTTTGATTTTATTCGATTCAGCTATTACTTGAGAAGTACCGGAGATTATCTTTCCCGATTTAGCTGCTAAGCTAATCATTGAATCAATCTTTGTCATTTGTAAAATCCTTTTCTATGTTTTCATATGTTTCTTCTTTTACTTTCATTTCGAAGGCTCTATCTAATAACTTTTTCTTTTTTAGGTTTTTTATGCATTCTAAGCTACAAATATATGCTCCTCTACCATTCAACTTGCCTGTTTTATCTAGCTTTACCTCATTATTCTCCATTTTTACAATGCGCATCATTTCTTTTTTAGGTTTAATCTCTCCGCATCCAATGCACTTTCTAAGAGGAATTTTCTTCTGCATGGTATCACCTACTCTTCTTCATTGGCTTTAATATCAATCTTACATCCCACTAGTTTGGCTGCCATTCTTGCGTTTTGACCGCTCTTTCCAATAGCCAGTGAAAGTTCCTTGCTTCCCACAATAACCTCTGCCAATTTCTCGTCGTCCGATATTCTAACGTCTACTACTTTTGCAGGGCTTATGGCTGATTTAATAAACTCACTTAACTCTTTATTCCATAGAACAATATCAATTTTTTCCCCTTCCAGCTCATTTAAAATCATGTTGATTCGTTGGCTATTTTTTCCTACACATGCACCCATTGGATCCACATCTTTGTCATGACTAATCACCGCAATTTTGGTCTTCGATCCAGGTTCTCTAACAATCTTTTTGATCTCGATAATTCCATCGAAGATTTCTGGAATTTCTTGTTCAAAAAGCCTTTTTACAAAATCCCCTGAGCTTCTGGATACAAGAATTTGAGGCCCCTTTGTGGTTTGACTCACTTCTGTAATGAGAACCTTAATTCTTTTATTCACATCATATTGCTCCGTTGGCACTTGATCTTTAGGAAGCATTAATGCTTCTGCCTTGCCAAGGTTAATATAAATCCCAGCGGGCGTCACTTTTTGAATGACCCCATTTGCTAGTTCGCTCTCCTTCGTCGAAAACTCAGAAAACATGTTTTCTCTTTCCGCTTCCCGTAACTTTTGCATCACCACTTGTTTTGCTGTTTGGGCGGCGACGCGACCAAAATCTTTTGGCGTTACCTCGATTAAAACAATATCCCCCAGTTTCGGTCTACTCTTATACTTTTTTGCCTCTTCTATTAGGATATCCGTTTGCTCATCCTCTATGGCTTCTTTTACCTCTTTTTTAGCATACACCTTAATCTCGCCTGTTTCTCTGCTGATCACCACATCCACTTGGTGTGTTTGACCAAAGTTCTTTCTACAAGCCGTTGCAAGAGATGTCTCAACCGCTTCTATAATGATATCTGGATTTAGGTCTTTTTCTTTGCTAATTTGTTCTAATGCTTCAATAAATTCACGATTCACTTTTTTATCCTCCTACATTATTACTTTCAATTTAATCAGTGCGATCTCCTTTAGTCTGAATGTATAAATCTCTTTGTCCTCTATTTTTACCTCATCATCAAATAGTCCCAACAATGTTCCGCTGAACTCTTTTTCCCCATTTAATTTGGAAAAGAGTTTGACCTCCACCAAGCGTCCTGTGTAACGTTTAAAATCTGATTCTTTTTTCAACGCCCGGTCAAGACCCGGTGAACTTACCTGAAGTCTATACTCATTTTGAATGAAGTCTTTTTCGTCTAGTATGGGGTTGATGTACCTTGTCACATCGACACAATCATCTAATGTGATGCCTCCTTCTTTTTCAATGAAAATCCGAAGGAAATATTCTACATTCTCTTTTACATACTCTATATCCACCAGTTCGAATCCCTTGCTATCAATGTAGCCTGCTATGAGTTCTGTTACTTTTTTTTCAAGCTTTCCTTCTATATATATTAAAGATTGGTAATTTACTACCAATATTTCTGTTATTATCATCATATCATAGATTAATTATAATTTCAAGCCATTTCGGTTAAAATTTAGAATTCATCCTTGAACATTTCTTCGTTTTCCAATCCTCAATTAAATGGTCTTGAACCTCTAAGCTTCCACTGCCCACTCCAAGATTATGGTTCACCTTGTTTTTTCCATGAAAATCGCTACCCCCACTCTTGAATAGGTTGTGTGTTTCACAATAACTTGACAGAAATGCCGTTTGTTCTGGCTTAAAGGTTGTATAATAACATTCCATTCCATCAAATAGATAATGCCCCATCAGCTCTTCTAAACTTTTGGCAACAGTTGCTGAATATTCATATAAATGTGCCAAAAAGGCAAGGCCATTTGACTCGTGGATAATAGAAATCGTCTTTTCAAGCGTTGGGAACAGGGACGACTCGTCCACGTAGAGAGGACTTAACGGGTTATATACCTCATCCCGTGTAAATCGACTCGCGGCGTTGATAGAACCTTTATGTAAAAAAGAATCTGTTTTCTGTATACTTCACAATCTCGTTATGGAATGCCTTTCTGCTGCTGTTTTTTTCTGAGTCAAAAACAATATTCTCCATATTAAATCGTACACCGATTTGCTCAAAACGCCTCTTTATCAAGTCAAACTCACGCTGCTGTTTTTCTTTGAAGCCCAATACGTTCTCGCTCAAAAGTTTTTCCATTCTTGTTAAATCAAAATTGTAAGCCAAAACCTCTATTATTTCTCCGTTGTAGGTGGTTGTAATCTCACATCCTGGTATTATCTTCCCTGAGAATAGATCTCTAATCTCCTCTACTTCTAATTCTTTGTATGCATCTACTGAATTATGATCGGTTATCGAAAGAGCTGTCAGGCCGCCTTTTTCAGCCTCTATTAATAATTCTCTGACGCTGTACGTTCCATCTGAATAGGTGGTATGCGTATGTAGATCAATCATCCTCTTCTCCTCTGTTCCTTCTTTTCAAAGCTTTGTATATTTTCAGTCACTCTAAACTTTACAATGTCTTGTATCAGCTTTTTAGGCAAAGGCTCACTGAGTGGAAACTGAATGGCTCCCTTCGAGGTCTTATACTTTAGCAGTCTATCAGAAAAAACCTCTACGCCACTCGCTCCCGGATAAAATCCAATATGGCTTTTATGCGCAGCAAAATGCACTAGGTTCCCATGCAAGTAAAAAGTTGGCATGGCCCAGCTTATTTTTTCTGTCGCCTTGGGCGCCGCCTTCCGGATGATTTCCCTTAGTTCTCGCATCTTGTCCTGCACCTCACCCGGAAACTCCAGAATATATTCATCAATTGAAACATATTCTTTCTTGATTTCTTTGTCCATTTTCCCCTCCAAACTTATACCAAAAGAGCTAAGAACCTTAGCTTATTTTACTTTTATAGTCAAATTTTCGATTCCATTAAAGTTATTGTGCTCAAGAGGCTTCAATGTTCCATTGATCTTGTCTGCATTAATATATCCAACGTTTTCTCTGAACGCCAGACTAATATAAGGTAAGTCTCTTGAAATAAACTCTTGTAATTTTCTATAATTTTCTTTTAGCTTCTCTTCCCCAATCTCCGTAAAGGATTTGAGTAGCAGCTCATTCATCTCATCTGAGTGATAAGATCCAAAGTTTTTTCTGCTCACCTCATCACTATGAAAGGCAAAGCCAAGCTCATGACTTAAATTTAAATGCCATCCACCAAGAAGTAGGTCAAAATCTTTTGCATTCACTCTAGCCGTATAATCGTTAAAATTGATGGTCTCAATGTTTATGGTGATGCCGATGTTTGCCATATTGTTTTTGATAACCTGAGCAATCTCTTTTCTTTCTGTGTTTTCAGAGTTTACAAGTAGGTTAAATACTAGGCTCTCCGCCGGTAAATTTAGATTTTTTAATAAACTTTTTGCAAGTCCTGTGTCATACTCATAAGCTGTGGTACTTTTTGCATTGAGATAGCTGTCTGGATGAACTGGCGTTTCTGCCACTTTTGCATATCCATAATATACATCTGCAACAATCTTTTCTTTATGAATTGAGTGTGCGAAAACTCTTCTTAGCTCCGCATTTGATAGTGTGGGATTGTTGAAGTTAAAAGCCAAGAAATCATAGTACATCGTCGCATATTCTGCCATGGTTACCGACTTATTGCTCTTATACTGTCCTGCAATCATATCATCTGTAAACATGATATCGATCTGTTTTTGCCTAAATGCTTGCATTGCTGTCTTCTTATCTGGAACAATCATTACCTTAATGGTTTCAATATAGGCCGGATTATTAAAATAATCGGGGTTTCTTTTTAGAAGCACTTCCTGCATGCTCGACATAGTATCGAACATATATCTGCCTGTGCCGACTGGATGATCCTTGGTTGTCTCTCTGGATAAAACCGGGAAACAAAGCGCATAAGATGCCGTTGCATGCGCTTGCCTTAGATAGACTCTTAATGTTTTATCATCAATCTTTTTATAGCTTCCTATGTCTGCCGTCATCGCTTTATAGTAATTATCGTCTGCTTCCCTTTTAATGGTGTCCAATGTATAAATCACGTCTTCTACTTGTAGCGGTTTTCCATTATGAAATTTTATGTCCTGTCTGATGATCACGTCGATTGAACCACCCACGTTATCCATTTTAAAGCTCTCCGCCAAGTTTGGAAGCACGTTCATGTTTTCATCCACTCTCACAAGTGTATCAAAAATGAGACCCAGCATCTGGTCTATATCTTTGTCTTTATTTTGAATTGGATTGAAAGTATCGATGTGCTTTGTTGCGATCGTTATTTCTCCCCCAACCTCTTTTACGGATTCATTTTTGTTGCCCTCTCCTTTTGTCTTTGTGGAATCCGTTTTCTGACATGATGTCAAAAAAATCACCACTATCAATAATAAAACAATCCCAAGCCTCTTATTCATCAATCTCATCTTCTTTTCTTTCTCCTATCTCTTAATATAATAGTTGATAAATTTTTAAATTTCTTTTTACTTTGGTAATATAATTTTTGGTTTCCTTAAAAGGGATGGCATCCATTTTCCCTTCTTCGATCCACTTGTTTACATTTCCAATTCCCGCATTATAAGCTGCAAGCACTTTGTCCAGATTGTCTGGATAGATAGAAAACAATTTTTTTAGGTTCCAGCAGCCAATTTCAATATTGATTTCCGGATCATAATGATCTTCTTTATTCAAATGTGCAATGTCTAGTTCCTGCCCCGCCCAATCCACCGTAATCTGTCTGATTTGCATCAGCCCTCTTGCATCTTTAACCGATGATGCTTTTTCATTAAAGCCGCTCTCCGTCTTTATGATCGCAAATATAAGATAGGGATCCAGTTCATATTTATTTGCACACTTTATAATTTCGTCCTTATATTTAATAGGGTAAAATTGATATGTACAGATCACCAAAATACATATCAAAGCAATTAGAATACAAAACATATTCACAATTATTTTTTTCATACTTCACCTATTTTGTTTCATACCAATTTTCACCACTCGATAGATTGACTGTAAGCGGAACACTTAATTTTACCGCATTCTCAAGTTCATATTTTACAATCTGCTTTATTTTGTCCAGTTCTTCTCGTTTTGCCTGTATCAAAAGTTCATCATGTACTTGTAGTAGTATTTTAGCATTTATTTTGTCATTTTTCAATCTATTTTCAAGTTTAATCATCGCAATTTTCATAATATCCGCTGCGGTTCCTTGAATGGGTGAATTCATCGCCACTCTCTTACCAAACTCCCTTTGCATAAAGTTAGAAGACTTTAATTCATCCACGCTCCTTCTTCTTCCATACAGGGTTTTGGAGTAGCCGTTCTCATTAGCAAAGTCAATCAGTGCCTCTAAGTATTCTTTTACCGTCTTATACTTGGCAAAGTAGGAGTCTATATATTCTTCTGCCTTTTTCCTAGATATATTAATATCTTTTCCGAGGCCGTAGGCACTTATACCATATATAATGCCAAAATTCACAGCTTTGGCTTCCCCTCTCTCCGCATTCGTCACCTCAGCATAAGGCTTATTCAAGATTTGGGAGGCTGTCAGTCTATGAATATCTTCATTCTCATTATAGGCCTTAATCAACATCTGATCAAACGCAAGATGGGCCAGAATTCTGAGCTCAATTTGTGAATAATCTGCATCGATGAATACGTACTCCTCACTCTCTGGTATAAAAGCCTTTCTAATTTTTCTACCAAGTTCAACCCGAATCGGAATATTTTGAAGATTCGGATCTGTGCTTGTTAATCTTCCCGTTGAGGCAATCATTTGGTTATACGTGGTGTGTATTTTATAATCTGAACTTACATATTCCATCATCCCATCCGCATAGGTGCTCTTAATCTTCTGCAATTGTCGATACTCGATCAAAAGCTCAATAATCGGATGTTCTCCTACCAATTTTTCGAGCACCTCAATATTGGTAGAGTAGCCCGTCTTGGTTTTCTTTCCCGCCTTTAGCATTAGCTTGTCAAAAAGGACAGAGGCCAGTTGGGAAGGCGAGTTGATATTAAATGCATACCCCGCATACGCATGTATTTCCTTTTCAAGCTCCTTTAATCTAGCCGAAAGTGTGCTTGCGTATCTCTTTAATTCTTCAACGTCTATCCTCACGCCGTTTTGTTCCATTTTGGCAAGAACTTTGATGAGTGGGTTCTCGATCTCATAAAATAGCATTTGCTGATTGTTTACTTCTAACTTCTGCTTGATGGGCTCATAACTATCCAATAATGTGCTCATCGCATTTACCAAGAAGAGTCTTTGTTTTTCTTTGTCCAGATCATTTAGATGCATCTCATTCCTGTTTTTTTTGTTTGCGGGCAAAAACATGCTCTTTATATCGATTTCTCGGCCTAGTATGACTCCCGCAATGGACTGGATATCATATTCTTTTGAGTCGTAGTATGCTATATAATATGCCAGGACCAAATCAAAGTATGATACAATGTCGATCTCTTTCGCGAGGAATGGCTTGATATCTTCTTTTATATTATACGACACTTTTGTAATCTTTTCATTCTCAAAGATTTCCTTTAATGCATCCATGAATGGATCTATTGCGATCTCTGAGTCATTCAGCATAGAGGCGATTTTGAGGAAGTAAATTTTTCCCTCTGAAACAAAGGCCAGACTCTCTATCTCTTCTCCTAAAAAGAGTTTAAAATAAAAGGTGTCTTGGATCTGTAATAAAAGTTTTTTGAATTCTTCTATTTTTTCGACCTCTATTACCTCGCTGATCCCGCTTTGCTCCGTTTTAGTGTCTACGTAAAGTTTAAGATCCTTTAATTCCACATCCTCCCCAAAATTTCTTTTTAGCTTTTCAATCAGGGACCGCATCTCAAGCTCCGTTAGTAGCTTTAGCACTTCCTCGTTATAGAAGGATTGTAGCCTTGATTTTTCTTCATCCAGCTCAATAGGCACATCTAGCTTAATGGTGGCGAGAAACCGACACTTTTGGGCAAGCTCCTCGTTTTCGATCAGGCTTTGTTTGATCTTATTTCCGGAAACCTGGTCAATGTTCTGGTAAAGTCCCTCAAGAGATTTATATTCAGAAATCAATTTAAATGCTGTTTTTTCGCCTACCCCAGGAACGCCCGGTATGTTGTCCGAAGCATCCCCCATCAATGCCTTGACATCAATATATTCAAGCGGGGTTACGCCTAGCGCCTCGACTACATCCTTTTGAAAGTAGCTTTCCACCTCTGTCGCACCTTTTTTTGTTTTGGGGATCTTTACATTGATCTTATCGGTTGCTACTTGCAGTAGGTCCTTGTCCCCCGATACAATCACCACATCATATTTTAGCGCCTCATATCTTTTGGCGATTGTTCCAATAATATCATCCGCTTCATATCCAGCCAACTCCAAAATGGGAATGTTCATTTTGGTCACCAGTTCCTTTATAAGAGGCATTTGAGACCTTAGCTCTTCTGGCATCCCCTTTCTTTGCGCCTTGTAGTCTTTAAACTCTTCATGTCTAAAGGTCGGTGCCTTTAAATCAAAGGCAATCACCAAGTGATCTGGTTTATCGCCCTCCAAAAATCTCATTAAAATGTTCATGAACCCAACAATGGCATTGGTATAAACCCCTTTTTTGTTCGTAAGGGGAGGCAGGGCATAAAAAGCCCTATTGGCTATACTGTTCCCATCGATTAACATGATTCTCATTGGACCATCTCCATTTTAGACTATTATATACAACAAAAAGGGATTGTAAAGATAAAATAAAAAAGCCTTTCGGCTTTATTATTTCTAATTATTGATTGATTTTCTCTTCTATGTATTTTAGAGCATCTCCAACCGTCTTTAGTCTTTCAGCGTCTGAATCTGGTATTTCGATATCAAAGTGTTCTTCGAACGCCATAAGCAATTGAAACACGTCTAGTGAGTCCGCGCCCAAGTCTTCTATAAAATTACTATTTTCTTGAATTTCCTCTGGTTCAACGCCCAATTGGTCCGACAGAATTTGTTTTAGTTTTTCTAACATTTTTTCCTCCATTAATCTATTTTTTTCACTTTGTTTTCTCTTCATTTTTACTTTAGCAATTATGATTCAAATTGTCAACTACTTTTTATGAAATTTTTAAAGAAAAATCAAAAACTGCCAAAAGGCAGTTTATAATTTACTCAGCTACATAAGGCACAAGAGCGATTACTCTTGCTCTTTTTACAGATTCTGTTACCATTCTTTGGTGCTTCGCACAGTTCCCTGTTACCCTTCTTGGTAGAATCTTCCCTCTATCTGAAATGTATTTTCTAATTTTGTCTACTTCTTTATAATCAAGTTCGTTTACATTGTTAATACAAAATGAACAAGGTTTCTTTTTTCTTTGTAGTCTGATGTTTCCTTCACCTGATTTATCAAAATTTCTGTTATCTCTTCTCATTGCCATGTTAAATTTCTCCTTCTTTTAATTTTAGAAAGGTAGATCGTCGTCCGCTCCAGAAAGATCAGCTGGATGAAAACCATCTAGGTTTTCAGGAACTGGAACATCCATACCGGTTGCTCCCGCTTTTCCATCCGCAAAATCTTGGTTTTCTACGACCACGTCCATTCCATATCTTTTATTACCATCTTTATCTGTCCAATTATTGTTTTGCATTCTTCCTGTTACGCATATTCTAAGCCCCTTTTTAAAGTATTTGTCAGCAAACTCTCCCGCTTTTCCAAATGCAACCACGTTAAAGAAATCCGCTTGATTAGGTTCATTGGTTTTCTTAAACTTTCTGTCTACTGCTAACGTATACCTTGTAATTGCCACAGGCTCTGTTCCTTGTGAGTATTTCGTTTCTGGGTCTTTTACCAACCTTCCTAAAAGATGAATATAGTTCATAAGGACCTCCTATCTTCTAATGACCATGCATCTAATGAGTGTTTCTGTAATCTTACAATTGGTTTCAATTGTGCTGATTGCTTTAGGGTCTGATTCAAATTTAATGAAATAGTAGTAGCCGTCTTTTGTTTTGTTGATTTCATAAGCAAGTTCTCTCTTTCCCGCTTCAACCACTTCGGTTACATTTCCCCCTTTGGTTGTTATGAAACCTTTCACTTTTTCAAGCTCTGTTTTTCTTTCATCGTCTGATAATGATTTCATAATCACCGTTAACTCGTAATTGTTCATGTTTTCCTCCTTTTGGTCTTAATGGCCCTTTACTAAATAAAGGGCAAGGAAGCATCATCTCGATACTTACAGCTGAGATTATACCACAGTGGTGCCATTTAAGCAAGAAGTATTTGAAACTAATATTTCTTTATTTACGTAAATATTGAATTTTATTTGTAAAACATATAGGATATTGCCGTTCTAAATCTATTTGCGATATAGCTTGCTTTTAAAAACCAAATATTAGACAAAAATAGTATTGACAAAACCATTCCTGCGTTTAAAATAGAACTAGTCCTAATGTATATATTTGAGGAGAAAAAATGAAAAACAAAGATACCGTTCAGGGTTTTATTAGTCGCCTACTTTTTATCACCGCCATTTTTATGCTCATCTCTTACTTCATCATTGGATATTATTCTTTTAATAAGATTAATCGCAAGATGATTGATCTGGCAGAGAATAAAGTCCTAGCCACCGCCATTTCCGTGTCCAAGATGTGCGACGGAGATGTGATAGAAGCTTATACAAAGGGAGATGAGGCATTAGATAGCTATAAAAACTATCTGGCCACCTTTAAGAGTATTAAAAACAAATTGAGCCTATATGACGTGTATATATTAAGGCAAACCAGCAATACAACAATGGAATTTGTCATTGACGCAGATGATAATCTAACCTCTGAGGTGGGAGGAAATGCTGGATATGAATTGACACCTGAAATGAGAACCGCACTTAACGGAACCGCAAACTTTACAGAAGGGTTTGTAGAAGACTTTGCTGGTAAATTTAAAACAGCCTATGCGCCTATTTATAATTCAAACAATCAGACAGTCGCCATTATTGGCTCTGACTACGAGGCAAGCGTGCTTGATAATGAAATCAGAAACGATCTGATCACCTATATTTGCATTTGTTCCTTTATCTTTGTGATTACACTCACTTTACTATCTATTCTTGTCTCTATTAATTATAAACAAATCCGAAACCGGTTATTTGAAGCCACAAGAGGGATCATTGAGTTTGCGCAAAATGTGAAGCAGGAAGCTGAAGGACTGGAGCATGGTAGTGATGACTTATCCAAAAACAGCGAAAGCTCTGCCTCTGCCATCAATGAAGTGTCTTCCACCATGAATCAGGCCTCAAATATGGTTGAGCAAAATACAGAAAACACAAAAAAAGCGGCGGATATTGTCCGCGAGGCAACCGACAGTTCCAAAAATGGATCTGCAAAGATGGCATCTTTAATCACTTCTATGGAAGAATTGTCAAAGTCTAGCGATGATATTGCTCGAATTATTAAAACCATTGATGACATTGCTTTCCAGACCAATATCTTGGCACTCAATGCAGCGGTGGAAGCCGCTAGAGCCGGCGATGCCGGCAAGGGATTTGCGGTGGTGGCAGAAGAGGTTAGAAGCCTTGCGAGCAAAAGTGCAGATGCTGCCAAAAACACAACCGGTATTATTGAAAAAAATCTCAAGCTCGCTCGGTCTGGTGTAGAAAACTCAACAGAAGTATCCGAATCGTTTAAAGAGATCCGCGAAAAGGTACAAACCATCCATGAGCTTATAAATGAAATCTCTCTATCTAGCGACGAACAGACAAAGGGAATGGTTCATTTAACACAAGCCACTGGGCAGATTGAAAGCTCCGTTCATAGTACTGTAAACATCGCGAATGAAAGCAAAGAGTCTGCTAGCAAGCTGAGGGAAATGACCGAACTTCTAGACAATTATATCCATGAGATCCGAAAGATTGTAACAAATAGATAGATTAAAGGAGGTCGAAATCAGACCTCCTTTCTGTTATTTCTGTACAAGTCTCAAGAAAAGGCTACCATTTTAAGTACTATTATTCTAAAATATGCTTAGACTATTTCCTCATATTTGGTTCCGATTGGCCAAAGCGTTTTTCTATCAAAATATACTCCGCTTTCTTCATATAATAACAAAAATTTTTGATTGGCTTTCTCAAAAAATTCAGCTTCATCTTCCCCCCTACCTGATTTATAATGGCACCATATGGAGTAATCATTAATTAAATTCAAATCACCAAATTCTTTTAAATGAACATAATTTTCCCCTGGATATGATGCTATTTTTATATCATTACCAAGGATTATTGCCCCCGCCGAAACACCATATATGAATTCGTTATTATTAGCAAAACTAAACAGTTTTTCTTTAAATCCCGACTCATTTACTAATTTCTGCAATTTAAAGGGATTTCCGCCACCTATAAAAACAGCTCCCTAGTTATCTAAATTGCAAGATGCCAAATCTGTGCAAGTAGTAAAGTCATTCATACCATATTTCGAATAGGTATCAAAAAACCATTTTTCGCATTCTTCGCTTGTGTATTTGTCGATTGCCAAAGGAATATAAAGCACCTTTTTGCCAATAGCTTTCTTCGCAAAGAATGCATCAATTTCAACTACCTTCTCTGGATTTTCACCACCAGATAATAAAATATTCATATTGCCTCCAAACAAACTACTATAGTTTTTCTAAAGCTCTGTACCTAGTTGCTTATCCAATACCTTCTTTCCTCAACTCCTTTGTCAGGATTAAAAATTTTGTTTTCTAGTACTCCTCCGGCTTTTTCAATAGTTTTTAAACTTCCAATATTATAGTCAACACAAATAACTAAAACTTTGTTTATATTTAAGTTTTTACAAAAATCTAACCCTAATAGCAATTGTTGATAAGCATATCCTTTTTTTCTTTCACTTGGTAGTATGCTATACCCTATATGCCCTCCGTAATTCAATAAATAGTCATTTAATTCATGTCTAATATTTATTATCCCAATGACTTTATTATCATCCTTTCTAACCATAAAAAAAGTGTTTGCTGTCACATATCCTTCTAGTAGCTTTTCTTTGTCCAATTGATTATTTAGTGTAATAAGCCATTCATCATAATGGGTTCTATATTTTTCCAAATCATTAAATCCGGAGAATCTAATGTTGGGATCCAAGTCTATCTTATCCACTTCATCAATTAAATGAATCGCTTGCATTTCATATTCTTTATTCGGTATTACTAGAATTAAATCTTCTTGCATATAAACACACATCCTTTCAATTAAATAGTAGCCATATCTTATTAGTCATATAATAGCATAAATATATGGTTTCAACTACACTTATTTTGAAAATATATATGTTTTTAATATCAAAAGAAGCCAGTCGCCCAGCTTCTTTGTCTAAACTATGATACATATCAAATTTCCACTACCATCATTAATGACTCTCTGTAATGTTTCTTGCAACCGTTCTTGTGAAGTATCGCTCATTTTATGCAGTTTACCTTGTAGTTCATCACTTACTAACTCATGCAATGATTTGCCGAACAAATTGGAATTCCAAATATTTTGCGGATCACTTTCCACTTCACTTTGTAGATAGCTTAACAAATCTTGACTTTGTTCTTGTGTCCCTACAATTGGTGCCACTTCTGTTTCAATGTCCGCCCTAATGAGATGTATAGAAGGCGCCCTTGCTCTCAGCTTCACCCCATATTTATTCCCTTGCCTAATGATTTCCGGCTCTTCCAGCGCAAGTTCGTCAATTCTTGGAATAACTATTCCATATCCTTTCTCATCCACCTGTTCCAGCGCCATAGCCACTTTATCATACTTTCTTTTCATTTGTGATAAATCCTTCATTACGTTAATCAGCTCAAATTCTCCCTTTATATCCAAACCTGTTGTTTCAGATAGGATATCATACAGCATTCCGTCCTCTATCTTAATCTCAACCTCTGCCGTCCCCGTTCCAAGATTAATATCTGCTGCCTTTACATTCTGAATATGATTACATTCCTTCATTCCATTCATAAATCGGTAGATATCATCCACTCTAAATATCTTACTCATATTTTCTCTTAAATTCTCTACTAGTTCTTCTTTAAACCAATGCTCATCATTTAAACCATAGATCCATTTTGGAATCTCAACCCGAATTTCCGAAAGCGGAAATTGGTAAAGAATGGTTTCAAAGATTTTGTTGATATCTTCTTTTGCAAGTTTTAATGCATTAATTGGCATAACCTTTGTGTTATACCTCTCCTCCATCCCCCTTACAAGCTCCGACGTCTTTTCAGAGTCTGGATACATTGTATTTAGCAATATAATAAACGGTTTATTGATTGCCTTCAACTTATCAATCGCCTTTGCCTCAGCGCTCTCATAATTTTCTCGGTCAATACCCGTAACCGATCCATCCGTGGTCATAACGATTCCAATGGTCGCATGGTCATTAATAACCTTCTCTGTGCCCATGTTTGCCGCTTGTGTAAATGGCATAGGGTCCTTACTCCAAGGCGTATTCACCATCCTTTCTCCCTCTTCCTCTAGATACCCGGTCGCCCCTTCGACTACGTACCCTACGCAGTCAATCATTTTTACTTTGAAGTTCAGATCATCTGAAATGGTGACTTCAACCGATTCATTGGGTATAAATTTGGGTTCCGTTGTCATGATTGTTGTTCCCGCAGAACCCTGTGGCAGTTCATCTTGTGTTTTCTTGGCTATGTACTCATTCTTTAAATTTGGTAATACAAAGAGCTCCATAAACTTCCTGATGAAAGTAGACTTTCCGGTTCTCACAGGACCTACAAGTCCGATGTATATTTCACCATTTGTTCTTTCTTTTATATCTTTGTACAAATCGTATTTTCCCATTCTTTCCTCCATTTCTAACAATATATTAAATTTATATGTTGCTTAATCTTATTTATTCATATTTGTAAAACAAATTTCCCAAAAATATGCTTTTTCATTTGACAACAACATTTATTTCTTTATAATAAAAGCAAGATGTTGGGTATATTATGACAATCTTTTTGGGCTTCCTTTCCTTAATAGCAGTATTCATATTTATAATAGAAGTCACGCTTGGTATCAAACACAAAAAAACCATTGATATTATATATATTTTAGCCTTTTTTCTGGTTGCTTTGTTTTGTGCCAACAACCTTCTCTTTCAAATAATGAAGAGAGCCCTTTTTCTAAATTACTTCGCGATCAACACCATCTTACTATTTTTGTTAATGGACGTTTTGTTTATTATCTCCACCTTTTATGTGAGCCGAAAGATACGCTCCTTCACCAATTCACTTTTACTATTCTGCACAACTTTTTTGTTATGTAGTACCTTTCTCTTAGAAATGACCGCCAGAAATACACTACTCTTTTTATATAATGGCTTTATTAGTATATGCATTTGCATTATCCTTTTAAACCTACTCTTCTTTGTTGTGAATAATAAGAATAAACGTCTTTTTATTCCTTACTTTATTTTCTCATCTATATTCGTATATATTTTTATGTTCTGGATTTATCATCCAGCATTTACATTTAACCTTGCAATCGGGCTTCCGATAGGCATCCTCGTTATCTTGTATGTCCTGAAGGTTACCTTTTCCTCTCCCATTTCTTTTATCACAAGAGATTATATATTTGAAATGCTGGGGGAAGCTATTTTAATCTTAGACCACCAATTTAGAATTCTGGACTTTAATAAATACTTTCTACATCTCTTTCCAGAATTCTCTGATAAACGTATCTTGAGGCAAGAGATCCGACATATATTTAATAATAAAGACTTACTAAGACACTTAGAACACCTAAGTAATGGTGTTGTGGAATATAACGGAAAAACATATGAGATCAATGTTGGAACCTACTTTGTAAAACAATCCAACTCCTATATTCATATGTATACCTTTAAAGACAATACTAAGTTTACAGAGGCCCTAAAACACCTTGACATTCTTGCTACGGTGGATTACTTAACCGGAATTAAGAACAGAAGAGCATTTTTCGACATTGCAAACATAGAATTTAAAAAGTCTCTTCGTTACTCTATTCCATTGTCCATCATCATCTTTGACCTGGATGACTTCAAGAACATCAATGACATCTATGGACACTCTGCAGGAGATGAGGTGCTTAGGGTAGTCGCTAAGATCGCTGAAAAGGAACTCCGAACCACTGACCTAATTGCGCGATATGGCGGAGAAGAGTTTATCATCCTTCTTACTCACACCGCAGCGAATGAGGCGCAGATTGTGGCAGAAAGAATTCGAAGTTGTCTCTGTGAGAATAACATTGACTATAATGATAAAAAATTGAATATCACCGCGAGTTTCGGCATTGCGGATACACGTCTAGATCTTCCAGAGGAAGACCTTGAGGCAATTATTTCAAGGGCTGACAGCGCCTTATATACCGTAAAGGAACAGGGCAAAAACAAAGTTATGATTAATCGATAATAGAAAGGAGAATGATTATGGAACATTGGTTAGTATGGCTTATTGTAGCTGTAGTGATGGCAATTGTGGAGTTATTAACACCCACTTTCTTTGTGATCTGGTTCTCTGCCAGTGCTATTGTTACATCAATCCTATCACTTTTCATCAAGGACCTTTTGACCCAGTCATTTATTTTTACCATCATCTCTTTTATTCTCATTATTTTTACCAAACAGCTTACACAGAGATTCTTAAAGAACTCTGTAAAGACAGCTGTAGACACTTTAGTGGGTAAAACAGGCGTCGTGATCGACACCATAAAATCAGCCTATGACCCTGGAAGGATTAAGGTGGATGGCCAGCTTTGGAAAGCGGAGCCCTTAGATGGAAATAACATCGAAAAGGGGGAAATTGTGAAGGTACTTGTGGTAGATGGTGTTACGCTAAAAGTTGAAAAAATTAAAGGAGGAAATTAAAATGGGAACTGAATTTATCTTTGCATTACTTGTACTTGCTGTTATTATTGCACTTGGTTCGATTAAAATCGTTAGGCAATCTCAAAAAGGAATTATTGAACGTCTTGGGACCTTCTCAAGAGTTGCGGAGCCTGGTATCAACTTTGTATTCCCTTTTATTGAAAGGGAAGCCGCAAAGATTGATATGCGAGAACACGTAAAGGATTTCCCGCCGCAACCAGTTATTACAAAAGATAACGTGGCAATGCAGATTGATACTGTGATCTACTATAGAATTACAGATCCTATAAAGTTTATGTATGAAATATCCAATCCACTCGCTGCGATTGAGAACCTAGCAGCAACCACTCTACGTAACATTATTGGGGAGTTGGACCTTGATGAAACACTTACTTCCCGCGATACCATTAATAACAAATTAAATATCACATTAGATGAGGCGACAGACCCATGGGGAATTAAGATCACAAGAGTAGAACTTAAAAATATTATTCCTCCTCGTGATATCCAAGATGCCATGGAAAGACAGATGAGAGCTGAACGTCAAAAACGTGAATCCATTTTGATCGCAGAAGGAGAAAAACAATCCAAAATCCTCCAAGCGGAAGGTGAAAGGCAATCCAAAATATTGCAGGCTCAAGCCGAAAAAGAATCTCAAATTCTTAGAGCAGAGGGGGAAGCGGAAGCCATCATAAGTGTTCAAAAGGCGACTGCAGAGGGAACCAAGATGGTTATTCAGGCAATCAAAGAAGCAAACCCAACCAACGAGGTAATTAGCTTGAAATCCATTGAAGCTCTCTCCAATATAGCTGGAAGTCCATCGACCAAGCTTGTTATTCCGTCTGAATCTGTTAGCCTACTTGGCTCAGTGAAGACCATTAAAGATATTTGGAATTAAAGAAAGGAGCATCTACCCAGATGCTTTTTTTGTTCCTTTCTTCTAGACAAGCATTATTTAACGTGATAAACTAATTCAAAAAGGAGATCCTATGATACGATTACAAAAATACCTAGCAGAATGTGGTGTGGCCTCCAGAAGAAAAAGTGAGGAACTCATTGTAAGTGGCACGGTCACTGTGAACGGAAGCGTGGTTACCAAGCTTGGAACAAGCATTGATGAAGGAAAAGACTTTGTAAAAGTAGAGGGCAAACTGATTCGGCCTTCCGCCGTTAAGGTGTATATTATGCTTCATAAGCCCATTGGTTATATTACCAGCACAAAAGACGAGCTTGGACGTCCTACTGTTCTCGAGCTTGTTAAAAAGACCAAGGCCAAACTGGTTCCAGTTGGAAGACTGGACTGCAATACCTCTGGGCTATTGCTTCTTTCAAACGATGGGAACTTTGTTTATCAGATGACTCACCCCAAAAATCATATTTCGAAAATCTATGAGGTGAAAGTGAAAGGGGTTCCAACACAAGATGAGATTGAAAGACTTAAAAAGAGCATTGTGATTGATGGAAAGCCTACCAAAGAAGCAGATGCGAGAATTAAAAAGATATTGGAGAAAAACTGTATTATTGAGGTCAGGATATTCGAAGGAAGAAATAGGCAAGTCAGAAAAATGTTTGAACGAATCCCATATCCGATTCTCCATTTAAAAAGAACTGCGATTGGAAAACTTAAACTCTCTGATCTTGCAGAAGGAGAGTATAGACATCTGACCCCAAGCGAAATTAGAAATTTATCTGAATAATTTAGTTAAATTTGCCAATAATATTTCTAGATTAGGGGGTATCTATGAAATATAAATTTAAAACATATTCTATTTTTATTACAACTTTTATTCTACTCGTATTTGCCATTAAACTTTTTTCAAATAATTACAATACCATATTAAATGATCAAGACAATTCATATGTAGATCTTGATAAAGAGTATTTAAATAATAACGAGTTAGAAACAACCAGCACAAATATGGATAAACCTTTGGATCAGTTCTCAGCGCCTGTAACAACCTTCGATGCTCCAACAATAGAACAGCAGGAAGAAATCGGAGCAGAGATTGTCGAAAAAACAACGTGGCCCGTTCAGGGAAGCATTATTATGACCTTTAGCACAGAAGAACTAAAATATGATGAGGTTTTGGACCAGTATCGAATTTCCAATGGTGTTTATATTCAAACAAAACAGGCCTCGGTTGTTGCTCCTATGGAAGGAACCATTACCAATGTTTCTTATAACAGTTCATCCAATAGTTCCATTACCATGCGGACAAACACTGGATATGACATTATACTCGTCGGATTCTTTGATTCTATTTCAGCAAAAGTAAATGATTATGTTCTGATCAATCAAAAACTTGCCAATATAGATTCCACTTCAGGCTCTAGTGTTGTAGAGGTCCAGGTATTAAAGGATGGCGTCTTTATCAACCCAGAGGAAATTATTAAATAAAAAACACCTATAGGTGTTTTTTATTTAATCCCGATTTAGAATCACTGCCATTTCTCCTCTTGTAAGAGGCTTATTTTGATCAAAGTTGGCGTAAAAATTATCGGTTACTTTAATATATCCTTCTGTTAAAAGATTCGTGATATTCGCATTCGCCCAGTGTTGTTTTTGTAAATGCTTATAAGCAACTGTCACGGGGATGGTGCCAAGACCTTTTGCTCTATCAATAATAGCTGAAACCTCTCCAAGTGTGATATTATTTGACGGTGCAAAAATGCTGTCCCCTGTTCCCTTTAAAATTTGTTTATCATAAAGGGTCATAATCACATTTTTGGACCATCTGGTGTTTAAAACATCTGAGAACTTTGTTTCCAAATCTGTTCTAAGCGGATACTTCATAAACTTACAAAACAAACTTGAGAACTCTTCTCTACTAATATTGCTTTCAGGTTTGAAGGTTCCATCTGTATACCCATTTATAATCCCACGTGCATATAGATTTTGAATTGCCTTACTGGCTTCATCATCCTTCGGTAAGTCTGCAGGTGCATTACTCTTTCCTTCCGCATTTTTCAAAGTCACCATAGGTGTCCTCACTTCTGTTAGACTAAGCCCCAAATCATCAATATTTACTCTGGCCTTTCTCACATTAAAGTTAGAATATGCCTTATAGTATATCGTAATGGTATTATCATCCATCTTTTCAAATGCTGTGAGCTGAATGTTTCCAGCATCTGCCTCGTTCCACTTCAGTGTAATGTTATAGGCACTTTGGCTCTCCTGTTCTATGTCATAAACCACTCTGTTGGCTGCAAACGACACATTTGAAAGCATCACACACAGCATGAATATCAGGCTTGCCATTTTACATAACTTTTTCATAACTCTTCCCCTCCTACTTTATCGTAAACTTTCCGAGCATTCCGCTTTTGAAAATCACTCGATCACTCAAACTATAATAATCTTTTAATGCTGTCCATATCTTTTTCACTTCATCATAAACATATGGCCTTTGGCTAAGTCCAAGATAGAGTAATCCATTCTTGTACCAACTGATATCCATATAATTTTCTAAATACTTTGATTCTAAGGTGCCATATTTATTTTTAAATGTCAAGCCTATTTCTTTCGTATTGTTATATTCCCCAGAGGTGAAGATATAGTTATCGCTAATGGCTACTGTAATCAGGTCCACTCCTCCGCTTTTTACAAGCTTCTTGTATTCTGCAGTAAGAAGGGCTTTTCCCGGAATACTAATCTCCATATCACTTAGTTTTATTAAAAGATCCACATCGTTTCTGGCCATTGAGAGCACCACGTTTTCTTTTAGGTTAATCATTCTCCTTGTTATCTTGGATGCCTCATTTGAAAAGTCAACGGTATAGTCAAAGAGGTTCCTTTTAATGAGGTCGTCAATCGCCTTTTCATCATTAATAATGTTATACGTAACTGTATCTCCATTGTATACCTTCTCATCCTTCTCCGGAAGAGGAATTTCAATCTCACCGATATCCGCATCATATTCTGCATCAGCCAATGTCTTAATGATCTTAATCAGTGACCAGGTAGATTCCTTCGTTAAAACGCCGGACTGATCGCTTTCTGATACCGTAATCTTTGATTTCATCCGAATGTAATAGCGAATATTCGCCTTTAGATCTTTGGCCTTCACAATTGTGTTTGAGATGATCTCAAAATCCTTTGTACTAATCTTCTTATCCGCACTAATTTCCACCTTCTTAGAATCCAAAAACTTAATATTATCTGCAATCTCTAAGATATAAGAGTATTGCTTCTTCACCTTCTTACCTTGATAGGAATCCAGTGACAAGTCGTCTTGGGTTCTCACCCATTCAATTGTAATGTATTCCTTCCCGATTGGTGAGGTAACGGAAGCAACTCCGATCCCAGTCGGCGGATTTAGGGGGTCTGGTTGGATATCTTTCGTGACAATCGTTAGTGGGTTACTCCAGGCAGACTCCAATTTACCCTTTGTTTGCATTGCCTTAATCCAGACATAATATTCTGTTTTTGGAAATAGGTCGAATAGCTCTAAAATATAATTTTCACCCTGTTTGGTAATATTTTTTAAATCTTGTGGCGTCACCTTGATGGAGGTCGCAGTAGAGATGTCCTCTTTTTTACTATACCGTATCTCATAAGATAGTAGCGGATTAGCCTTCCATCCAATGTTAGCCTTAATGTCTTGTATTGAGTCAAGGAATAATCTTGGAACCGTTGGAACCGGTTCAATCTCCGTTCCTGGCAAAAGGGTTGTAATAATTAGACTGGATGGATAGGTATTGTACACCTTTGTCCCATCCTCGAGCACCTTATACGCCCGAATCATGAAATAGTAATTCGTGTTGCTTTCTAATCCTTCTACCTTTGTAAACACAGTATGATTTGAAGTATCATTTGGGTCTACTAAAGGTGTGATTTCTTTCCAAAGAAGATCGTTTTCTTTTTTATTTATAAAATCATACACGTACTCTTTTATTGTGTAAAAAGGGTTGGTCAACTTTTTGATTTTAATCTCGTTCTCCACAGTTGCGTTCTTGGTGTAATAAACCTCATATTTTGTCTTACTATCCAGATTCATATTTCTAAAAACATACTTGGATGCGTTTGTAGAAGAAAGCTTGGATTTCAATATGTTTACTTGGTTTTGAGAGGTTAGTTCAATTTCCTCTGAACCATCTATTTTTACAAACGAAATGTCTTGGTTATAAATCCAAACTCGACTCGCCCAGTCTCCATTTGAATCAATTGGCGCAACCTCATACCAGTCTTTTCTCCACTCCACACTAAAGGATTTATCTGTGATCTCCTTTTCCTTTAATGGTGGCTTGGGAAGTGTCGGTGGTACAGCCATGTTTCCGGCCGCATCAATATAAATGGGCATAATGCTTGGAATAGAGCGAAGCTCTTCTCCCAAGATTTTTTTCTTTGCGATCACACGCACATAATATACTTTATTGGATTCAAACTCCTTGAGTGCGTATCCTATAAACAATCCGTTGTCATAATTGGCACCAAGATATTGGCTATATTCTTTAAAGTAACCCACTTTTTTGCCCGACTTATTGAGAACAAACAGGCTACTGCTACCCTGTTTTCCAACATAATAATCCAGCTCCGTATTGAGCTCAAGATCAGAAAGGGCATTCACATCGTCTGTGATCAATATATCATAATAGGTATCCAAATCGATGATGTTGGTATTTTGGTTTCCGACATAATCTTTTCTTTCAAAAGTTGACCAAACCAGATTCAATAACTTGGTGGTCAAATCATATCGAAATGTACCTTGATACTTATTTAGGTCTAAAACGCTATTGTCATCTGTCGAGAGCTTGCTTCCCACATTTGGAATCTCTGGCTTTTGTGGGATAATCCTCAAACTACTTGGGTCATAGCTAATCCATCTGGACTCCATTTCTTTCACTTCCTCAGTTCCACCACTCGCAATACGATTGTAAACAATAACAATCTTGTAACTGGTTGTCACCTTTGGTTTAACCGCAAGATAGTATCCCATTTGAATTGCATTTTTACCGATTAAAGTTGAGATAATTCTTTCAATTTTGGTCTCTTCATTTCTTTCTACAATCCTAAGCTCCTTCACATCATATTGTGTAGTGCTTCCACCGATCCCAATGCTTGAATCAATTCCCCACCAGTTTAACCTCAAATATCCATCACTGTCTTCTGTGATGGCAAAAGGGATTTCTGTTGTACAGGTTTGAATGTTCACTTTTTGGTTAAATAAGATATCCGTTCCATCGATCTGACCCACAACGGGTTTTACACCCACGGAATAAATTTGTCCCGCCTTAATCGAATCATGTTCTAGTGTATATTCGAGTCTACTCCTTCTGGTTGAAGGATCCAGCACCCTTTTTGAGTCCGCTCTAATAAGTTGAACTCTTCCAGCCGTTGGTCCAAAATCGGTTACATCCCCTTGTTCATAATAAAGATCAAAGTCCACAAGCGTACCCGGGTCATCGAATGTGACAATAATCTTTCTGCCTTCCGTTACAACATCCACTGCCAGGTCCGTTAACACCGCCACCTTTGGATGCGTCGCATCTGTGTAAGGTGCCTTTTGGGTTCTCTCATTTGGCGATATGCCATACGTATGATCATGTACAGGAAGAACTTTAAACTTATAGATGCTTCCTGTATTAAGCCTTGTGGTTGAATAGGTGAGTGCAGTGGTTGAGGTTAAAAGAGCCTCTTTTTCGCTTGCAGTAACGTTTTGGGAATAAACCTCATACCGATTTGGGTTATGAAGGCCCGATCCATCTACAGCATCAGACGTTTTGTCTTCTTCAAGTGACGGTGTATCCGCCTCCCATGTTAACTTCAGATCTGGTATAACTGAGTTTTTACTCGTAAAAGGGTTTTTAATAATACTTGAAGTAATCCGCTCAACAACCAACCTTCTCAAAGGATTTTGTTTGTTGGCAAAAGAGAGGTTGGGCAATACATTCGTTACCAGCAACATCGCGATCAAAAATCCCGCAATCGCTCGTACACTTCTATTCTTTTTCACTGTTTTCACCGTTTCCTTATCAATCATTAACTTGTATTTATTTTAACATATTTTTTTGATTTTGTATGTAGTTTTTAACAGATTTTTTCTGGTATATTTTGGTTTGTTTCAGATAAAATGAATCAAGTCCTATTTCGGATTAGAAAAAACTTTTCCATAGGCTGCTGGTTATAAACACAAAAAAATTAGCATTTTCTCTTTACATCCAACATAAAATGTGATATTATTTATATCAATAAGCTAACCCCTTTTTATTTAATCATTATCTTTTTCAAGTTTTATTATTATCAAGGTTCCGTTAGTTTAAAAATAAAAAGGAGGTTTCCTGTGGAAGACAAAACAATCGTATGTAAAGACTGTGGTCGTGAATTCACTTTTACAGTTCGTGAACAAGAATTCTACAAAGAACAAGGTTTTGAAAACGAACCAGTTAGATGTAGAGAATGCAGAAATAAGAAAAAAGCACAAAGAAGAAATTTTGATAGATAATCTAGATTTCAAAAAAACTACCTGTATCAGGTAGTTTTTTCATGCTCTTTATCTTTTCAAACTGAACCAGAAAGTACTTCCCTTTCCCACTTGGGAGGAAACACCATAGCCCCCCTGGTGTAACCCCATAATAGACTTAACAATTGATAGACCAATCCCCGTCCCCGTTATCGGTCTTTTGTGATTCTCATCTATCTTATAATATCGATCCCAGATATATGGCAGATTTTCTTCCGAGATCCCTTCTCCACTATCTGTCACCTCAATTTTAACAAGATCCTCTTCTACAATCTGATGAATGATGACCCTATGATCTTCCCCTGTATAACTAATTGCATTAATCAAAAGATTATAAAACACCCGTGAAATCTTTGTTTCATCTGCGCAAATCATCACATCTGTATCGTGATCGAACTCAATCTGATATCCCTCTTTCTTAATAAACTCTTGCATCCTGTCTATCCCATTCTTGAGACTCTCCGTGAGATTAAATTCTGATAAAGCCAACACCTGCATTCCCGACTGTAGTTTACTTAAGTCTAGCGTATCATTTACAAGGCTTGTTAGCCTCTTGGTTTCATCCACTATAATCTGTGCATTTTCTGCATTGTTCTCCTCTGGTAAATCCCTCATTGCCTCCGCATACCCTGCTATTAGCGTAAGAGGGGTTCTAAGATCATGCGACACATTGGCAATCAATTCTTTTCTCAAATTTTCCACTTTCGAAAGCTCTAAAGCTGTGTAATTCAATGTATCTGATAACTCCTTTATCTCCTTATACCCATTTCCGCTAAACGCTGTATCATACTTGCCGGAAGCCAGTCTCTTGGTACTTTTATTCAACTCCTCAATTGGTTTTGAGATATACTTTGAGATCAGAATCGCTAGAATCGTAGAGATCGCAACCATAAAAAACGTAATATAGTATAGCTGTGCCCTCAAAGTGCTTACGGTTGCACCCACCGGGTTGGCAACCGAATTAATGAAGATAATAACCATCTTGTTCTCTTTGTTGTGTAAAATCTTGGAGTAAACAATCTCCAGCTTGGCATCGTCCATTGGCCTTCTACTCGTCGTTTTAGTCCGAATGGTATACAAACTAAAATATTCTAGCATTTCTCCGTTATTTTCTTGTGTCTTTTCTAACATCTTGATTTTTTCGAGCGCGGTCATCTTATGAATAACGCAGTCCCCCAAAACGTCTGATGTAATGGGATAATTCTCTCCCTCGATTAAAATCTCAATGCAGACATCATTCATAAAAGAGTATTTCTGTACGAGATCTGTGAGCTCTTCTGAGTCGATGCTATTCATAATCAACTGTGCTGTTCTTTTAACCTCTCCAATCTTAATATTTTTGTAGAAATCATTTAAAAAAATAACCTGAAAAAACCATAGGAATACAAGCAATAATGAACAGAATCCTATAAGATATAAAAATATTTTCCATTTTATACTCACATTTTTCATACTATCCCTCAAACCGGTATCCGACCCCCCGAAGGGTTACGATCAGATTGCCATAGTCCCCAATGCTTTTACGCAACATCTTGATATGGGTATCGAGTGTTCGATCATCCCCATAGAAGTCATATCCCCAAACCTCTTGAAGTAACTTATCTCTGGTTAAGGCAATATTCTTATTTTTAATCATATAAAACAGCAATTCATACTCTTTTGGAGTGAGGTCGATCTCTTGATCTCCAATTAGAATTTTCCTAGCCGTAAAGTCCGCTTTAAATTGGTCACGGATATAGGTTTCATGAGCTCCCTCCAGCATCATCCTATTGGTACGTTTCATAATCGCATCAATCCTCATCATGAGCTCTTTGGGCGAAAAAGGCTTTACAACATAGTCATCAATGCCAATCTGGAATCCATGCAGCTTATCATATTCCTCTCCTCTGGCCGAAAGCATGATGACGGGCGTGTCTACATTCTTTCTGATCTCCTTCACCGCAGAAAAGCCATCCAATTCAGGCATCATGATATCCATGATGATGATATCGAACCGATCCTTTTTGCACAAGTCAATCGCTTCCATCCCGCTTTTGGCCTCTATCGCTGTATGCCCTTCATACGTCGCATACTTCTTTATCAACACTCTTATTTTTTCTTCATCATCTGTGATTAAAATCTTATACATATCGAACACCTCAAGTATTATTATACAACTTTATTTTCAAAAGATAAAGCCCACAGTTCAAATTTGTGAGCTAAAGAGGAGTAAGATCCTTTATTTGGATTCTGTTGTTTTTTCGCTTTGAAGCCTTGGTGCTCCAAATCCTGCTTTTTCAACATGAAATCCATCTTTTACATTTTCATTTTGTTCTTTCATCTTCGCTGCTTGGTCCTCCGTAACAAGACCAAATTCGAGATACTTATCGACCATTTGATTTCTGATTTCTCGGCCTTTTGCTTCTAAGTCATTCAATTCGGCCTTTTGCGCATCGGTTAGATTTGCCCATTTTTCTTTTTCAGCCTTCATTTCAGCAATCTGTTCTTCGGTTAAATCTTCCCTCTTTTCCGTACGAAATACTCTGTTTTCCTTCATTTCTGCTAATTGTTCTTCTGTCAGATTCTCCTTATCCAGGAGTATTCTGCCTCCTCTTTTTAGAATCTTTTCACCATCGTTTGCGGTGGTCGCCGCAAATGCGGAAATACCAATCACCGCCATCAGTACCACTGCAAATAAACCGAACATACCTTTTTTCATTACTTTCCTCCTTTTCTTACTCCTCTTTGATCTTATCATACTAATCCAATGTGAAAACTAGATGATGGCCGCCTGAATAATGAGCCCTTTTTTGTGAAATTTGATCCCATAGAAAAAGAAAGATCGCTCTTTCCTTCTATTTTATTATTCTTCCTTTGTTTCAACTCCAGCTTCTTTTTCCATTTCAAGAAATCCTTCCATAACTTTATCATACGTTTGGTAACAGATTTCAGGCAACTTATCTCCCCAGACCTTCTCAGCTGCATCAAATCCATCCATAAAAGCTTTTTTCAAAATGCCAATCCTTGAGTTGTCCCCTCCAAATAGTTTTGCAAAGTCCAGAATCCTCTTGGCTGTATTTTTGACTCCAAAGTAGCCGTCCTCCCCAATCATCTCTTCTGCCTCACTCTGAGCCTCCGGCGTAACAACCTCAAACTCAATCATTTGGAATCTCAGTTTTAGGAAATTGGCAGAAAAGTTATCCCAGTCTATTTTCCCCGTTGCATATTCAAATAGGTAGGCCTGACCCTTCGTGCTGCTGTTTGTCAATGCATTTAATTCAAAAAGCTTTGTGTTCAGCTCTGCCTTCATCCTATTTAAAGCACTCAAGTTTACCGTATAGGTCACATGACTATCTGGTTTGGCTTTCTCATAGCTGTCGCCAGACGCTCCTTTCTTTTGCTCACTCTTCTTTGTGCTTTGACTATCCTTTTTTCCATCCGTGTTTTTCACAATGATTCTATTCACACTGTTTACCAACATAATAGCATCCTTTCTATTATTTATTTTAAATCAAATCAAATTGTTGTGATTTAATACAACCCACATTATCACAATTTGGACAAAGATGCAAGGTTTCTCCTCTCTTTTTCGTGCTTTTTAAAATTTTTGTTGACAAAATAAATAATTATCAATATAATATGTTATATCCTCTTTTGAAAGGCGGAATTATGGTTATTACAAAAAGACTAGCTTACGGCCTACAGATCCTTCTTGATTTAATCGATAAAAGAGGAGAAACTGAGTTTGTTTCTTTAAAAACCCTCTCCACCCAAAATGCCTTTTCTGAAAACTATCTGGAAAAGATTGTTTCCCTTTTAAAAAAGGAAGGAATTTTGAGTAGTTCCAAGGGGGTATGCGGTGGCTACAAACTTGCAAGGCCGATCTGCACCATTAGTCTATATGACATTATTAATGCACTTGAGCCCTCTATTCTTGTCACAATGTGTAATGAAAAAAATACTTTGTGTAATACTAATCATAAGCTAAAGTGTATCTCTAAGAATAAATGTAAGGTGACACGCTTATTAAATCAGATCGATCAAAATATGATCGAGCTTTTTAATCAGATTAGCCTAAAAGATATTGAAAATTTGTAAAGGAGACCAACTATGGAAATCTACTTTGATAATGCTGCTACCACAAAGGTAAAGGATGAGGTTTTAAATGAAATGATTCAATACCTAAATGTGCACTATGCAAACCCTTCTAGTGTATACGATATCGCCAGAGAAAATAAAAAAGCGATCAATGCAGCTCGCGAAAATGTGGCAAACCTAATCCAGTGTGAACCAAAGGAAATTTATTTCACCGGTTCTGGCACAGAGGCCAATAACTGGGCACTAAAAGGACTTGTCGATGCAAATCCGGGCCGTTCAGTTCATATCATTACAACCAAAATCGAACACCCGGCGATTTTAAATACATGTGAGTATTTAGAAAAAAAAGGTGTTGAGATGACCTACCTAGATGTCGATGAGAATGGCCTCATCCGTCTCTCCGAGCTTGAATCTAGTATTAAGGAAAATACCCTTCTAATCTCCATCATGTTTGCAAACAATGAGATTGGAACCATTCAGCCTATAGAGGAAATTGGGAAAATCGCAAAAGACCATGGCGTTCTTTTCCACACAGATGCGGTACAAGCGACAGGTCAGCTTGAGATAGACGTTAAAAAGCTAAATGTTGATATGCTTTCGATGTCGGCACATAAAATATACGGCCCAAAAGGGGTGGGTGCCCTATACATTCGAAATGGCATAAAGATCGAGCCATTTATACATGGCGGCGGACAAGAAAACCATAAACGTTCTGGCACAGAAAATCTCTCGGGTATTGTGGGGTTTGGAAAGGCAGCCCTGCTTGTCCTCCAAAATTTCGAACATAAGGAAAAGATAAAGCAAATGCGCGATCGCCTCATTGGTGAAATCATGGAACGGATCCCTGACACCATTTTAAATGGTCATCCCACAGAACGCCTGCCGAACAATATTAACTTTTCGTTCAGAAGGATAGAAGGTGAATCCATTCTATTGCTATTAAATAGCATGAATATATATGCCTCGAGTGGCTCTGCTTGCTCATCCGGTTCACTAGATCCTTCTCACGTACTTCTAGCCATTGGTCTTCCCCACGAGATTGCACATGGCTCGCTCAGACTTACACTCGGAGATTTTAACACAGATGCGGATGTAAACGCAGTAATCGATGCCTTGCCTAAAATTGTGTCAAAATTAAGAGAAATCTCACCAATCAAATAAAATACAAAGGAGAAAAAAATGGAATACACCAAAGAAGTAATGGATTATTTTATGAACCCAAAAAATGTTGGAGAAATGCAAGATGCCGATGGCATTGGAGAAGTCGGGAATGCAAAATGTGGCGACATTATGAAAATGTGGATCAAAGTAAGGAATAATATTATTGTTGATGCCAGTTTTCAAACTTTCGGCTGCGGTGCAGCTATTGCCACAAGCAGCCTCATGACAGAACTTGTCAAAGGGAAGACGCTTGAAGAAGCCAGTCAGATTACAAATAAGGATGTAATTGAACAATTAGGAGGCCTTCCTGCAGTAAAAGTGCACTGCTCATGCCTAGCGGAAGAGGCCCTAAAAGCTGCCATAGAAAATTATAGGAGCAAGGGACAAAATGAAGCTAAATAATGATTGGGATACCGTATTAGAAGAAGAGTTTAATAAAAGCTACTTCAATCGAATCACTCAATTTTTGGATGAGGAATATAAAAACAATATTGTTTATCCAAAACAAGAAGATATCTACAATGCTCTACGATATACCACATTCAAAGATGCCAAGGTGGTTATACTAGGGCAAGACCCTTACCATGGCACAGGACAGGCGCATGGTCTTGCTTTTTCTGTCAATCCAGGAATCAAGTCTCCCCCTTCTCTCGTAAATATTTATAAGGAGCTGCATGACGATATTGGCTGTTACATACCCAACAATGGCTGCTTAACCAAATGGACCAATCAAGGTGTCCTGCTTTTAAACTCCGTACTAACTGTAAGAGCAAATACACCGACTTCTCATGCGAATATAAGATGGCAGTATTTCACAGATAAAATTATTAGCCTATTAAATGATAAATGTGAACCCGTGGTTTTTATCCTATGGGGAAATTATGCAAAATCCAAAAAATATTTGATTACGAATAAACAACATTTTATTTTGGAAGCCGCCCATCCAAGCCCATTTTCCGCACACTCTGGATTCTTTGGCTGCAAACACTTCTCAAAAGCAAATCGCTTCCTGAAAGAGAGTGGCATCCAGGAGATCGACTGGCAAATTGAAAATATCTAATTTGACAAATCAGGCAAAAGGTTGTATAATAGAATTATAGTTGAATGATTGTTCAACTATTGGAGGTTTATATGAAAAAAGTTACTGAAATCAACTGTGATTGTGATGTGATTCACCAAGAGGTTGTAAATAAGGTCACTAAAATGATGCCCAAAGAACGCGATTTTTATGATCTTTCAAACCTATATAAAATGTTTTCAGATCAAACCAGGTTGCGCATTTTGTGGGCACTAAACTGCAATGAAATGTGTGTATGCGATCTTGCCGTTTTATTAAATATGACCAAGTCTGCAATATCACATCAGTTAAAGTCGTTAAGACTTGCCAATCTGATTCAATATCATAAGGTTGGGAAAGTGGTATACTACTCTTTAGCAGACAGCCACGTAAAAGACATTTTCGAAAAAGGTTTTGAACATATACACGAATAATTTTTGGGATCATATAATTGAATAATTGAACAACTATTACAAGGAGGAGAGATGGAAAAAGAGTATATATTACAAGGTTTACGATGTGCAAATTGTGCAAGAAAGATTGAAGAGGAGATCAAATTGTTGCCCTATATCCGATCAACCTCTCTCAATCTTGTGACCTCCCTTTTAAGAGTGGAAATGGACCCCTCCGTAAAGTCAGATGTCACTTCTGATATTAATAAAATCATATGTAAATATGAATCGGATGTGATTGCCACGCCAAAAACGAGTAAAAAAGAAGAGCATGAGGGAGAGGAACATTCAAACCTCACCAAAATCATCTGTGGCGCTCTTTTCTTTCTACTGGCGATCGGCTTATCCCATTTTGTCTCTCTACCCATTCTGGCCGAACTTTTTTTATTCCTAACCAGCTATCTGATACTCGGGGGAGGAGTAATCCTAAAAGCGGTCAAAAACGCGCTATCAGGTGATCTATTTGACGAAAACTTTTTAATGGGCATTGCCACAATTGGTGCCTTTTTGATCGGAGATTTCGCTGAAGCGGTAGCGGTTATGTTATTCTTCCAGGTGGGTGAATATTTTGAGGATCTTGCGATTGATAAATCCAAAAAATCGATCAGCAACCTGATGGATATCCGACCCGACTTTGCAAACCTCAAAAAGGGAGATGCTTTCCTAAAGGTTTCGCCAGAGGATGTGAAAATTGGGGATATGATTATGGTTAAGCCTGGGGAAAAAGTGCCACTTGATGGGGTTGTTATTCAAGGAGAATCGATGCTAGACACAAGATCCCTAACGGGTGAGTCAATGCCTATGAACGTCTCTGTTGGCGAAACGATTCTCTCTGGTTGCATTAACCAGAACGGCGTACTCACAATAGAAGTAATTCGGACTTTTGGAGAATCAACCGTTTCCAAAATCATTGATTTGGTTGAAAATGCAAGCAATAAAAAAGCGGAAACCGAAAATTTCATTACAAGCTTCTCAAAATACTATACACCAACTGTCTGTTTCCTCGCCCTTATTCTTGCCATTCTTCCACCTCTCCTCTTTCATATGGCATGGTCGATTTGTATCCATAGAGCGCTGATCTTCCTTGTAATCTCATGCCCTTGTGCCCTTGTTATTTCTATTCCTTTGAGTTTTTTCGGTGGGATTGGTGCTGCTTCTAAAAAGGGGATTTTAATTAAAGGGAGCAACTATCTAGAAGCTTTGAACCATCTAGACACCATTGTTTTTGATAAAACGGGAACGCTTACAAAAGGTGTGTTTGAGGTGACCAAGATAGAGGCTTATGGCCAATACCACGCCGAACAGGTTCTGGAGTTTGCTGCTTTCGCCGAAGTCTACTCAACTCATCCAATCGCCCTATCAATTCAAAAAAAGTATAACAAAGAGATTCCAAAAGACGCCATTCGAGATGTAAAAGAGATCTCGGGAAATGGAGTCTGTGCTACCATCCATGGTAAACCAGTTCTGGTCGGAAGCGATAAACTGATGAAAACAATGAATGTTTCATTTATGGAGTCAAGTGAGGTTGGAACACAAATCTATGTTGCCTTAGATCATGAATTAATTGGTATGCTGCTAATCTCTGATGAGGTTAAAAAAGAAAGCAAAGAAGCGATTAAAGTATTAAAGCAAAAAGGAATTCGAAGAATCATTATGCTCACTGGGGACCGCGAGGTTGTGGCTAAAAGAATCGGAAATGAACTTGGAATTGACGAGGTATATTCCGAGCTCTTGCCTCAAGAAAAAGTCGAAAAGGTTGAATGGCTTGAAAAAGGAAAACCAGAAAAAAGCAAAATCGCTTTTGTGGGAGATGGCATCAATGACGCTCCAACTCTAGCCAGAGCGGATATTGGGTTTGCCATGGGAGGGATTGGTTCAGACGCAGCCATTGAAGCCTCGGATATCGTACTAATGACAGATGAAATCTCCAAACTAATTGAGGCCCTAGAGGTCGCCAAGTTTACCAAGCGCATTGTGTGGCAGAATATTTTCTTCTCGCTCTCAGTAAAAATTGGCTTTCTGGCACTTGGCGCCTTTGGCATTGCAAATATGTGGCAGGCTGTATTCGCCGATGTGGGTGTATCTGTTTTGGCCATCTGTAACGCAATGAGAATTATGAAGATAAAATAAGCAAACAAAAAAGAATCCTTTTAGATTCTTTTTTGTTTGCTTATTTTATAATCCCTTTTAATTTACTAAAAGATTCTTCTGAAACCAAAGACGAAGCTTTGTTTTCTTCCTGTATTTGAAGATAAATTTCTTTTCTATGGACCGTGATACTTCTCGGAGCTGTAATGGCAAGCTTGATTTGTTCTGCTTGAATGTCCACTACAGATACCTCTATGTTATCTCCTATTACAATGCTTTCTCCTTTTTTTCTCGATAATACCAACATTATTTATCAACTCCATTCCCTATCGCATCGTTTAATCTCTTGATGTCTTCATATAAATAATGTCTTATATCATAATCCACATTTTCAGCAATTACTTGCATGCCTTTTTTCTTGTTCGCATTGATTAGGATTGGCGCTTTTAGGTTCACCGTCATTTGAGAAACATCTTCTGGCAGTACAACTACATTATAAACAACTAAATCATCTTGGTTCTTATGTTCTAGCCCCTCAATATATTCATCTTTTATCTCCGGCGCATAGTCAGGATATAATATGAATGGGTTTAATAGAAGTAAGGCAATATCCCCATCTGTCGTGGATTGTAACCACGTAAATGGGCTAGTCTCATCATCTTTGTTCTGCATTAGCACATATCTCGTTCCAGAAAAGCCCGGTACCCCACCAATAAACTCAATAATCTTATCCTCTTCGATTTCTAGCATTCCAAAATGTCTAGTGTCTAATTTCATACTACCACCTCATTAATTTTTGTCAGTAAAAAGCGAATTTACATCATCGCATAGTCTATGTCTAATTCCGTATTCCTCGTTTTCTATAATAAATTGTGCCCCTTTGTTATTTTGTAGATTAATCAGAACGGGTGCTTTTAGATTGATTGTCGTATCCCCTGCATTGTCCGGTATCACCATAATATTAAGCACTGTAATATCATCTGGATTGGTTGTACCAATTGCGTAATTTACATCGTCATCTGAAACTTTTGGTTGATAAGATGGATAGAATAAGAATGGACTTGCTACAGCAAATGCGGTTTCCCCATTATTTACAGATTGTAACCAGTAAAATGGCCCATCTTCCTTCTCTTTGTCATTTAATAAAACGAATTGTTTCGATTCTGGAAATCCGGGAATCCCGTAATCAAAATTGATAATTTTTTGATCGTCGACCGCGATTTCTCCAAAATGTTTTGTGTTGATTTTCATCATACATTCCCCCTTAAAAATTTTTATTTGAGATACTAAGAGAGAGGAAATATACATTCCGTGTATTGTGTTCACGTAAAACCTTTGAACACTCCTCAATTGTACTTCCTGTAGTGTATATATCGTCCAGTAAAATTATATCTTTATAGATAATTTTAGAGGAATTTACAACATCAAAGCAATCCTTGACATTGCTGACTCTTTCGCCGAACGATAATTCATTCTGAGGTTTTGTGTTCTTTATTCTAGTCAGTACTTTAGTCTCCATTGGTATTTTAAGTTTTTTAGATAAAATACGAGCAACTAATTCTGCTTGGTTAAAACCCCTTTTTTCTAGTCTTTCCTTATGTATTGGTACAGGAATCACCATTTCTATATAGTGTTCTTTGATAAAATGTTCAAAATCGGGGAGAATGAGCTCCGCAAACAATTTTGCCAAACGTCTTTCTTTGCCGTACTTAAACCGGTGAATTAAATGCCTTATTACACCATCATACCTAAATACCGCATAGCCTCTTGTATCATCATACCGCCTTTTGGGATCAAAAAGCTCATAAGAGGTTTTGTACTCTTCCATTATATGATAACACTCATCACAGATGTATTGATGGCCATCTTTAGTATTTACTTTTTTTTGGCAAATCATACATTTATTTGGATAAACCATGTCTAAAAAATATCGTAGCAGATCTGTCATAACCTCACCATTTATCAAATACTATCATATATCTGCATGATTGTCAAAATTTTGATTAGGAAGCGTAGAAGACATATGACTTCTATGCTCGCAAAAGCTCTTGGTGGGACTCGAACCCACGACCTACCGCTTACGAAGCGGTTGCTCTACCAACTGAGCTACAAAAGCATCAAACTATTTATATTATACCCAAAAAAAGTAAAATTTCCAGTGTTTTTGATCATTTTAAGATAGGTATTGACTATTCTACATTATTCGTTTCTTGCATTGACAAATCGATTTTTAAGCTCCACATTAAATTGATTGCATAAAGCTTCAAATTGTTTGTACATATCCTCTTCCAGAGATCCCGATAAATTCGTTATTACTCTTGATTCAAAACAACGAGTTCGGGTATTATAAATATCCGTTTGATCACATTCCAAATCTTGTAATCTATTCTGAATCTCTTCATGGGACCTCCCTTGTTCTTTTAAGACTTTTCCCAGTTTCTCTATATCGATTGGTCTTGAGATAAAAAATGGCATCACGATTCCTTCTCCATAATCTTTAATCAGTTGATCAAAGATTGCCAAATCACGGATTATTAACATTCCATTCCCCAAATTCAAGGTTTTATCGATATCCTTTTTTGAAAAGGCATAAACATTTCCAAATTTTACATATTTATATTCAAATGGCTCTATAAAATCTTGTGAACAATCCGGTTCTATCTCGATCGCTCCGTTATCATCTGTTCGTGCTTTCCTTGTTGAATACTTTTTAATAATTCCGATGTTTTGATATTTACCTGAAACCCCTCTCAAAAAGGTCGATTTCCCCGCCCCCGTGTTGCCACATATCAACATTAATCTATTCATTCCATTCCTCATGCTCTCGTCTCATTAACATAGGATCCATTATACCCTACTATTTTCAAAATTTCTATACCGAATTGGATTTTTTTATTTAAGTCTTGATTTTCTGTTTTTGTCTGATAAGCTACATAAATATATGGAGGAAAAATGGGAAAGGATTTTAAAATATTTACAGATACGGGAGCCGATGATCTAGAATCCCTTAGAAAAAAGGATGTAGACATAATTCCTTTATATATTACCTTTGAAGAGGGGGTTTATTTAAAGCAGGGCATCGATATTAGCATCCCTGAATTTTACCAAAGACTTTCGGGAGAGCTAAAAATGCACCCAAAAACCTCATTGCCATCCGTTCAAGACTTTGTGGATGCCTTTTCCCCATACTTAAAAGAAAATAAGGATATTTTATATATCACTCTCAATGCAAACTTTAGTGGAACCTATCAGGCTGCTTTGAGCGCTAGAGAACTCTTACAATCCGAGTTTCCAATGGCCCGTATTGAGATCGTAGATTCCTACTGTGCAACCATTACCCAAACTTTTTTGGTGAGCACAGCTTGCGACATGAGGTCAGATGGAAAAGGCATTGATGAGATTGTGGAAAACATTTGCGCTTTAAGGGAAACTGCTGAAATTGTGTTCACGGTTGACACCTTAAAATTCCTAAAAGAGGGAGGAAGAATCGGTAAAGCAGCTGCCTTACTAGGAGAACTTCTAAATATAAAACCGATTATTATGATGAAGGATAGAGAACTTTTACCCATTTCAAAAGTAAGAGGACGAAATAAATCGATTCGATCTGTGATCGATTTCGCAAAAGAACACATTGGCCCAAACCGAGATGGGTATCACATATGTGTTGCTTACACGGGCGAAGAGGACGGAATAGCTGAATTTAAGCAATTGATTGAAGAAGAACTAGGAGTCCATGATATACCCATCATACTCATTGGTATATGCATCGGCATCCATACTGGCCCAGGTGTACTGGGAATTGGATTTTTTAAAACCAAATAAAAAGGAGAAAGAATTATGAGAGATTTTAAGATTTTCACTGATACAGGAGCAGATAACAACGCAACACTTGAAGAAAAGGGAGCGTGCATTGTTCCTCTCTATATCACATTTGATAACGAAACTTATTTAAAACAATATGTTGATCTCACTGTAGAAGAATTTTATGAACGGGTGACAAGGCCTTTAACCATTCATCCCAAAACCTCGCTGCCGTCCGTTCAAGATTTCATTGAGGCTTTTAAGCCTGTTTTGGAAAGTGGGAAAGATATTCTCTATTTTTCTTTGAGTTCAAAACTAAGCGGGACCATTCAATCTGCTTTAAATGCTCGGGAAATGTTGCTCTCTGAATTCCCAGATGCCGTGATTGAATGCGTGGACACCTATACTGTTACCGCCAATGAAACCTATATGGTTGGCCTTGCTTGCGATATGAAAACAGAAGGGAAAACCATTGTGGATATTAAAAACCGAATCGAAAAATAAGAGAAAAAACCAGCCTAATCTTTATTGTAGATACCCTGAAGTTTTTGAAAGAAGGCGGACGGATTGGTAAGGCCTCTGCCCTAGTTGGTGAGCTTTTAAATCTAAAACCTGTACTTTCTTTAGAAAACCAGGTAATTGTACCAATTGCTAAAACCAGAGGTAAAAACAAAGCCTTAACCGCAATGATAGATAAGATTAAAAATGATGTTGGCGGAGATGCCAACCAATATTATATTTGTATCTTCCATGGTGGCGTGGAACAGGAAGCGCTTGAATTTAAAAAACAACTTGAAGAAGCGATTGCCATTTCAAATATCGAGGTGATGCAACTTGGTATCTGCATCGGACTTCATACAGGACCTGGATCAATCGGCCTTTGCTATTTAGATAAAAGGATTTAAAAAAGAAACTCCTATGCTTTATAAATGATTAAAATTTAAAATAGTCATCCAACAAAAAGGAAGAAAAATGGTAAAATTTCATTTTACACTCATCATTTTCCCTTCCTTTTTTATTGATTACAATTTGACTACAAATATAACAGATATTACAGTTTCACAAATGGTATTGATCGATATGGGTACCCCGTGTTATAATAGTTTTGTCGCTGATACAGGACTTGTACGAAATGATTAAGTCAATTAGCAAAACATCTAAATTTATTTAACTTTTAAAATAAAAATTAAAAAGGAGAATCTATGAATACAAATTTAAAAAGATTTTTTTCTGGTGCACTTGCATCTCTTCTACTTGCTTCATCTTTAAATCTTGGTTTTGCAAATTATGATGATGTAGATAAAAGTGATATGTTATTACTAAATAAATTATCCAGCACAGGAATCATGATCGGAACAGACAACGGTTTCGAACCAAACAAAGAATTAACTAGAATCGAATCCATCGCAATCGCTGTTAGATTAAAAGGTGTGAGCGAAGCAACTGTGAAAGCTGCTGAAGGTAAAACTGCTTATACAGATGTGCAAGATGGGTACTGGGGTTCAGGCTATATCAACGTTGCTACTTCTCTTGGATTAACAAAAGGGATCGGAAACGGGAAATTCGGCGCTGATAATAAAATATCATATGCTGAAACACTAACACTTGCTGCTAGAGCTCTAGGGGCTGGTCCACTAGTTGACATGCAAGGAACATGGCCTACGAACTACATGCAATTCGCTGTAGAAGAAAGCCTTTCTGATGGTGTCTATAAATCAGCTGCTTCTATCGTTAACAGAATCGAAACCGCTAAAATTATGGGGAACACTCTTGAAGCTGCGATGTGGGTTAAAAGTGGTGTGACAACGGGTGGTGGTATCGAGTACTCTAAAGATGCTACTAAAACACTTCTTAAATCTGTTCTTAAAGTAGGATCGATCGAAGGAAAACTTCTTTCTTCTATGAAAGTAATCGACAGAGAAGTAACTATAGATGGTAAAGACTACAAGATGAGCCAAAACCTTGTAATCGACGTGGAAGTTGGTATGGTGGTAGATGCTTGGTTGAATTCTAAAGATGAAGTAATCAGACTTGCTGCGGCTGAAAAAGCGGATCAAAAGGTTTCTTCATTCGATAAAGTAAAAGCAATCTCTACTTCTAAACTAAATGTTTATGTGAACGGTACTGCTAAAGAATACGATTTCGCTAGTTCTGTAAATGTTACAATCAACGGCGAAAGCGGAAAAGCAATCTCTGATGCTCAAACGCTTCTAAACAATGATGCTAAGAAAAATAATACGTTCGGGAAAATCGTTGTTGAAAATAGTAAAATCACTGGTTTATTCTTAACTCAATATTCTGACTTCATGGTGGTTGAAAAAGTAAATGATAAGAAAATATTAAATGACAATGACGTGGTTAGCAAATCAACTCTTGACCTTAATAACAAAGACTATATCATCGTGGATCAAAACGGTAGAAACATCAGCCTTTCTGATATTAAAGCTGGAGACACGATCATGATCGCTAAGAGTGGATCTAACTACAGATTACAAGTAGTAAACAATATCAAATCTGGTAAAGTAACTGAAAAATCTTCAAGTGATGAATATATCAAATTGGGGACTACAAAATATAATGTGAATGCATTAATCAATCCTTCTCTTCCTAGTCTTAATGACACTGTATCTGTATACCTAGACAACAATGGGCAAATCATTGCTTTCGAAATGGTGGAAGATGAAATAGACGGAAGCTTTGGAATCATTACAGAAGCGGCTGCTATCATTAATGGCAGAGGTACTGTTTCTGCTGAAGTTCAAATCACTCTTTTAGACGGTACAGTTCTTCCTATCAGAGAACTTGATCTTGAAGAAATGGTTAAAACTACTAAGTTCGGTGCTAACTTATTCGACACTACTTCTGTTACTCAAATGAACAAACATTTCTATACTGGTACTGCTGGTGCTCAATTGCTTGGTGAAATGATCCGTTTTAGAGAAGTGAGTGGTAAGATCGAACTAATCGAAGTCATGGAAGCGTATGTTGGTAAATCTGCTGCTGCAATCCGTGACAATGGTACAGACAGCAAAGATGAACTAAAGACAATCACTGGATACAACATTGATGTTGAAAATAACAAGTTGGTTAAAGCTAGTAACCCAACTTACAGAATTGACAACAACACTGTCGTAATCCTTGAACACAAATCTTCTACTGAAAACTTTAAAACTGAAGTAGAAATCGTTCCTTTCAGTTCATTAAACAATAACGCTAACAAAATAATGACTTTAGGTAAAGTAAACGAAGATACTAACGTTGTGAAATATGTATATATTAGAGAAGATCAAAGTATTTCCAGAAACGCTAATGACCAATTCGGACTAATTAAAGACGTGGCTGAAACTTCTACAACTGGTGAATTCAGATTGACTCTATTAACAAATGATGGCGAAAAAGAATTACTTGTTAAGAATGGTACAACTTTTGATAGTACTTTCGTAGGTAAATTTGCTTCATACACTGAAAAAGATGGTAAAGTAATCGGTATTACGACTAGAGATATTAAAGGCACTACTTCCATCTCTGCTAAAGTAAATAAGTTCAATGCAAACACAATCAAACTTTCTCAATCAGGTACTCCAACGGTTGTAGAAGTGCTTGACAGTTCTAAGAATCTACTATTCATTAGTGTAAGCAGCATCAACACTGGTTCTACTCCTTACGCACTAAAGGATATGGAAATCGGTAGCATGGGTGACATCGTTCTTATGTCAAACTCTGAAAACTTCACTACTGCTGACTCTGATGTGACAACTGTATATCTACTACAACTTGACACTGATAATGACGGAAGTTTTGATGATGAAATCGGTATCGTAATCTACGTTCGTGACTAATTCTATCCTTAAAAAGAACTTCATACGAAGTTCTTTTTTT
>JAVBPT010000067.1:0-35785 GCA_031549455.1 Eubacteriales bacterium | reverse complement strand
TAGCACAGTCAAAAAATCTATGCAAGCAAAAAGAGAAACAAATGTTTCTCTTTTTACGATCACTATACGGTTGTTTTTGATAACAATAGTCTATAGAATCGGGCCATCATCACACCTAGTTCTATTCTTGTAATCTTGTTTCTTGGCTTCATGGTTCCATCTTCGTATCCAGTTGTAATGCCAAGTTTACTTGCCGCCGCAACCTCATCTGCCGCCCAGAAACTCGTATCTTTTGAGTCACTATATTTGGCAAGCTCAGCTGTGATTTCATCTGCTGTGATGCTTACATTAACGCCTTTATCTCTTAATGTTCTCACAAGTAGACAAAGCATTTCTTCTCTGGTAATGTGTTGAGCTGGTTTGGCATCGATGCCGTCATATGCTTTCATAATCACATGCTTCTTTGCTACTCCAATCACTTTTTCTGCCCAGTGTCCGATTGCATCATGATAGTTTGAATCATAACTTTCTTCTTGAATTCCCAGAAGATAGATAATAATCTTTGTTGCCTCTGCTCTTGTCGCATTCCATAATGGAGCATACATATCATTTCCTACCCCATTTAAGAATCCTTTATCTGTTAATTCATAAATATCATCCACACCCCATTCAAACTCTTTGCTGTCTCGAGGTAGGTCAATATATTCGAACGGTTCAGCGAGTGCTGGATCTTCATCATTGATGGTTCTGCCACTAGGCCCGCCTGGTGAACCCCCGCTCGTTTTTGAATAGCTTAGGGTAAAGGTTAGGGTATACTCTATTTTTGTTCCATTTGATAAGGTGATGGTTACTTCAGCAGTCGCATTCGCTGTTCCAGTGCTTTGTGAGTCTGGTATATTTTGATAGGTTACACTTATCGTTGCACCTGGATCTAGACTCGTAATATCTGCCATCGCATCCTTAAATGCCGCCCAGTTTTCAATTTGTGTAATAACCGCCGCTTTTGCACTTGTATCTATTGGAAGCGTTAAGGTTCCAAGATCCGTATCAAACATGGTCTTTGGTACAGTTAGTTTATATGAAGCAATGACCAGTGTGAGCTTAGTAGCTCCTGGAAGGTCAAACTCTACAACGAGTTTTGCAACACCCACGATGAGATTTTCATCACTTGACACCGTTGTTTTCGCTTCCGCTTTTAACCATTTTTGATTGATTCGATTTGAAATATTCAAGAATGCTTGGTATACTGAACTTTTCGCAATCAATTTGGTTGCTGCTAGTTCTTGTGTCAAATCTTCAAATGGTGTTTCATCGATACCTTTCGGTATCTTGATTGCTGCAGTCGTTTCTTCATAGTCTGTATCAATGAACTTAACCGGTTGAATAACCTTTATTTCCACTAATTTATTTGTGTTGTAATAGATGTTTGCCGTTCCTCTTGCATAATATATGTCATTTGCCTCTGGTACATCGCTGAATGTAAGTGCAATGCCAGCACTGATCTTTTGGCTAAATCCATACATTTTCAAGAACTCTACTTGTGCAGATTGGTTGAAGATGTCTTCCAGTAGATCTGTAGGGACATCATTCTTCATTCTTTCTGGTAACACAATCATTGGTAGTGTGATTTCTTCTGAAAGAGTGAAGTCTACGATCCTAATTGGTAGGATAATGGTTACCTCTGCAAGCTCTATGTTATTGAGTTTAATTGTCGTTTTGTTGGTTAATGTTACTTTTCCCACTTGTTCGAAGCTACCCAAAACACTCCAGTCGGATAGTGCTCCAACACCAATCTTGGTTCCAAATATTTTAATAAGTGTTGCCTTCACATCAAATTCAATATCTGCTAAAATCTCATCAACGAGACCTTGTTGAATACCAAGCGGTAAAATGATTTCTGGCAAGGTAATGGTTTCTTTTAGTGCAAAGCTTACCACATTTACCTTTACAGTAATATCTGATAACAATAAATCGATTCCGTTGACGTTGATTTTTGCTGTTCCCCTGATGTTAAAGGTACCGATTGTATCCAGCGAGCTTTGAAGAACCTCATCAAAGTCTACGCTCACTTCTAAAATCACATCTGTTCCAACGATGCTTCCAAGCTTCTTATTTACATCCAGCTTGAGTGCATCCAAGATCTTGTTTACTGTATCTTTTGAGGTATATTGTGGAAGTGTAATCTCTTCATTTATGTTTGCAATGATGGTTACATTGACAATTTCAACCGGAAGAACGATATCAATTTCTGCTAGCTGAATGTTATTAAGCGAAACCACAATCTTTCCGGTGATCTCGTATTTTCCAACTTTGTTTGTATTCACTTTGCTAGAATCCCAGGCAAAACCGAAGTCTAAATCTAGGTTGTTGCCAAATAGGGTTCCGAGTCTTAGGGTTTCCCCTCTATCGATTTCCGCTAGTAAATCGGCGATAACTCCTGCGCTTATGCCCAGTGGTAATTTAATGCCTGGCAGAGTAATCTTTTCTTTTAGTGCAATATCTCTCACACTAATCGGTAGATTGATTCCCACTTTAACAAGGTTCATATTGTTAATTTGTACAACAACATATCCTTTTTGAACGAAATCCCCTACAAAATCTAGCTTTGCTTGTGTGATTTCGTCCCACTGAACAGAAATGTCTGTTAAGAAGGATACGCCTTTTACTTTTCCGATTTCATCTTTCGCGCTTGCGCTCAGTTCATTTAGAATTTTATTTACAATGTCCTTATTGGTTCCTTTTGGAATCACAATTTGTGGCAATGTGATATCAAAGTCAACAATTGCTTCAACCACTTTTACAGGAACTTTAATGGTTATATTCGCAAGATCGATGTTATTTAATTTTGCAGTTGCTACTCCTGTGAGAACATAGCTTCCTTTTGTCTTCAAGGCTTTAAATTCATTTTCGTCCCATGTGAGGCTAAATGTGAATCGTACATCTTTTCCAAAGATCTCAAAGAGTTTGTCATTGGAAGATGCACTAATCACGCTCTTAAATGCAAGCAGTTCTGCATCGCTCAAGCCTTCCGGAATCAAGATTTCAGAAAGTGTGATGGTTTGATTCAAGCCAATACTCACAACTTCCACTGGCAAAATAATATTGTAGCTTAATAGCTTCATTTCATTTAATTTGATGACAGAATTTCCGGTGATGTTAAAGTTACCTGGTGCATTTAGTAATCCTGCTGCGATTGGATCCCAGCTAAGTTCTTCTTTCAGAATAAATTGAATGTCTAGAAGTTTTCCTAGCTCTTGCTTATAGTCTGCTTCTAATGCTTTTAATACTTTATTCACCGTGGCTTCATCTACCCCTACCGGTAAGTAAATTTTTGGTAGACGGATGGTTCCCGAAAGCACAGGTCCTGTTACTTTAACAGGTGCATTGACAGTCACATCTGCCAATTTGATGTTGTTTAGGTAAAGCTTTGCATTTCCTGTTACAGTGTAGTTTCCTTCTGTCTTCAATGCTTTAAAGCTTGCTTCATCCCAAACCATATCAAATTTTATATTTACATTTCTGCCTAAGATTTCGATTAACTTTTCGTCGAAGCTTGCTTCTAAATTTTTCTTTACAGTCAAAAGTTCTTCATCTGTTAATCCCTCAATAATTGTGATCTGTGGTAGGTTAAATGTTCTTGTGAAAGAAATATCCACTGCTTTAATTGGTGCAATAACGGTTCCTTCCAGAATCTTTACATTCCCAATCATTGCATACATTTTTCCTTCAAGCCTAACATCCGTTGTAAGCGTTGCCGGATCAGCCGGCCATTCTGTTTTAATTGTAAACGGAATAACAATTCCAAATACTTCGAAAAAGTTATACGAAACGTTTTTGGTGATAATATCATGCGCAATGGTCATATCCGTTCCGATTGGTAAGCTGATTTCAGGTAAGGTTAATTTGAACCTTTGTGCCACGTCGATGATGTCTAAATTAATCCCAAGACCCGCACGAAGCCTGATTTTCAAATTTAGGGTTTTGAGTAGATCCGCGAAGAATCCCACCACATCAGATGTGATAAAATCTACAATCGCTGGATCGATTGATCCAAGTGCTGAAAGTGCTTGGGTCACGATTTCGGCTGGCGCCTCCGTGATCAGCATCATTAGATCATATACTGGAATGGTCACATACACACTTCCAACGACTTTAGAAGGTTTCCCTATTCTGTTTGAATATCCATCTAGGTTAAAGTCTGTTGAAATGGTAATAGAAGAAAGCTCGTTTTTTAATTGTAAGATTTGGCTTAGTTGTTGTAAATTAATATCATAACTTTGTGTTAATGTATTATCTAAAATAATTTTCACATTTTCTTTCGCAATACCTGCTGGAAACTTCACAGGTCCAACATCATAAGTACCAAGGTCAATATCAAATGCGTCGCTTGATAAAATATCAAAAGGAATTTTTACTGGTACCTTAATGTCCACGGATATATTCGGGAACAAACTTGCCGCCAAAATAACATAAGACATATTGGCTCCAAGTGCATCTTTTAAATCTGGAATTAAATCAAGCAAGGCTGCAAGATTTTTAAGTGGTACCTTCGCTGTCAAATCTGCTGTCGCATAGCTTGCGCTTCCCGCTGCATTGGAATAGTTTGTTAGATCCCATCCAATACTTAATTCAATCAAATCCAGTACTTTTGCATCGTTGATTCCTAAAATATCCGATAAGAATCCTAGATCGATGTTATTGATTAGATTTGGTAATAAATCTCCTGTATTTTTCAATACGGCTTCTAAATCTGCCTTTACAATTCCGTTTGGTAGTGGAATTGAAATTGGCAATTCTAAATCTAGACCTTTTGTAAAGTCATAAATTGCTGAATTGATTACACCCACAATTGGTGTCAACAAACCACCGAGTAAACCCTCAAGCGGACTAGATACTGTAATGCCAACTGCGGTGTTCAGATTGGATGTTGCTTTTATGATCAAAGCATCTCTGGTGGTATCATCCAACGTAAAACGATAAGTTCCTTTTTGGATAATATTGGTATACCCTGTTACCTCATAACTTTTTGTAAATCCATCTGTGGTAAGATCGGTTATACTCACTTTTATTCGAATATTCTTTGTTGCGCTCCCGGAACCTGAAACTCTGGTTCCCGTTGTCCATAAATATAGCGTCTCATTTGCAAAGGTTGTGCTCAGATACTTTTCAAGTTGTAGCCCTGTATCAAGATCGTAATCGATCAAGCTTTGAGCCCCTACTTTTGTGGTTCTGTCTATTTCTAGTGCAGTAATCGCCGCTTTAATAGCAGAGTCTGTTGAGTTTAACGCTTTTAAAGCCGTAATGTTTCTGTCAAGTTCCTCCATTGCCTCCTTCACCGAGTCAAATTTTACTTTTAATGTGTTGTAATCTGCTGGACTCGCGTGCACTGGTAGAACAGGCGCAACCACTTGTATTAACATAATCAGTACAAGGAATGCTGCAATTGTCTTTTTAAAACCTTTCTTAAACATTTTACCTCCTTAGATTTATATTTTCTGAAGTTATTTATTATGTAAACATTTTACCCCTCCAATATATACTAAATTTTATAAAATTTCAAGGGCTTTTTACGGATTTACTCCTTTTTATTTCGCCTTTTTTCGATAGAGAAAAGTAATAAAAAGAAGAAGAAAATGAAAAACACTGTATTTACAGTATTTTCCATTTTCCTAATATTCATTGACCACTTGATAGTTTTGACGATTTTTTCCAAGCTCTATTGTTCTTCCATTTTTATAAAGGTTTGTATCATAGGTGGTGTCGATCGTTATCCACTCCCCTTCTAGTAGCACCTCATTCCAAGCGTGATAAGTGGTAGGTGCATAGCTTGCATATCCCTTTACCAGTTTGGTTTTAATCCCAAGGCTCCTTGCCATTGCCGCAAACAATACCGAGTAATCCTGGCAGATTCCTTTTTGTGTTGCGAAAGTATCATCGATATTGGGCAAGTACCCTTTTTCGACGATTTTCGCCTTTTCCCTATCATATGCAATATGATTTATGATATATTGGTGGATGGATTTAATTTTCTCTTTTTCCTCCGATAGCCCTTTTGTATGTTCTTTTATGTACAAAATCGCTTCGTCTGTCTCCGTGAAATGGATCTGTTGTGTCGATTTTAGAAAAACACTATTTGGATCTTTTAGTGAGAGTATAATCATCTTTTCCATAACCGGTTCATATTGGTTATCCCGAATGTTCTTATAAAGTGAAATTTTGTATTTTCCATTTCCAAACGTGAGTGCAAAGTCTTCAAAACCTTCCGTTTTCTTAATATCGTGTGTAATGGATTGCTTGTCTTTTTCAATGATCAGTTTAATCTTTTTTTCAGTCTTTTCTTTATATTGAATTGAAATGATTCCCTCTTTGATTTTTTCCTCATTTAGTACTGGTTTTGCGTATGCTGCCGTTTGAAATAAAATAGTGAAACTGCAGACATAAAAAAAACGCAACAAGTTGCTATACATATGTATACCTCCTTTTGGTAACCGGACTGCCATGGCTTGCGCTTTAGGCTCCTAGCTTTGCGTCCTCATCTTTCGACAAGTTTGCTATTATCATTTTTGGTAAAGCTCTTTTTTACGTTTTACACTATTCTCTTTTCATACATATGTATACCCCCTTTGGTAACCGGACTACCATCACTTTCGTTTTAGGCTCCTAGCTTTGCGTCCTTACCTTTCGGCAAGTTTGCTATTATCATTTTGGTATTTGTTGTGTTTTCACAACCGTCCCAATCATACCCTAAAAAAATACAACTGTCAACATTTTTTGCAAAAAACAGCCTCAGGCCTTGACATCTGTTTTGAGATTTGATATTATCAAATCCGCCATTTACTAATACCGTTTATTTTTTAATTCTTAATATATTTTTTCATTTGGTAGCATACCAATATTTCTGGCATAATTGGGAGAGGGGCTAGTTGGGTGGCTTTCAAGTAGCGACGAGCGAACGAACGGATCATGTGATCATTCCACCATGTGGCCAAAAGCCATACGGACACCAACGTGATTCTTTGCAACTTTAGCAGAGACATATCACAAGGTGCGCACATCGTCTTTTTACCTCTCTCCCATTATGTATAAATAGCCCACACGGGCTATTTTTATTTACAAAAAAATGCTGTAATTCATTCTTACAGCACTCTATGTACTTTCTAATATTGATTGACCACAATGTAGTTTGAATCATCCTTCATCATTGCCAGTGTCGCTTTGCTTCCTGATTTATTAAGACTTGCATCATAAGTGGTGTCGATCGTTACCCATTCTCCATTGATCAGAACTTGGTTCCAAGCATGATAGGTAGTCGGCGCATAATTCGCATATCCTTTTACCAATTTGGTTTCGATACCAAGACTTCTTGCCATCGCTGCAAAGAGAACTGAATAATCATAACATATCCCTGTATTTGTTCTAAATGTATCATTAATATTGGGTTGATATCCTTTTTCAATGATTCTTGCTTTTTCTCTGTCATATGTAATGTGACTTACGATGTACTGATGGATCTTCGCAATTTTTTCGAATGGATCTTCTATATCCTTTGTTTTCTCTTTTATGTATCGGATCGGTTCATCCTCTTCCTTAAAACTAATTTCTTGAGTAGACCTTAGGTAAACTGTGTTTGGATCTTCAATGTTTAATGTGAAGCTCTTTTCTTGTAGCAATTCATATTTGTTGTCCTTTATGTTTCGATAAACCAAAGCCACATATTTTCCATTTCCAAATGTGAGCGCAAAATCTTCAAACTCATCTATCTTTTTGATATCATGTACAACTGATTTTGAATCTTTCTCAATAATAAGCTTAATTTTTTTATCTGACTTTTGGGTATATTTTACAGACACGATCCCTTGATTTACATTTTCCAGATTGACAATAGGTTTGGCATATGTAACTGTTTGTAATAAAAGTAATAAAATGGTAAATGTAAATAGCCTTTGTACTCTTCTAAACATAGTAACCTCCTTTGGTAGCCGACCTGCCATAGCGTGTGCTTTAGGTATCTAGCTTTGCGTCCTTACCTTTCAATAAGTTTGCCTTTGTCATTTTAGGTAACTTCTGTATATTTTTTACTAATATGTATATTATATAACATTTTCCAGTAAAAGTCAATACTTTTTTGTATATTTTTGTAATTTATTACTAATATTTGTTGAACATTAAAATATTGGAATATGCGATCCTCCCATTAGGCTTCTTGTCCTTCTCAGCCAATATTAGGGAAACAAAAAAACAGGGCTCTATCTTATATAAAACCCTGTATTCATTCCATAACTTATTTCTTAATCTGAGGACTTCATTATCTCCCCATTATACGATATGAATTTAGAATCTCCACATTTTTGCTTTAACTCCCCCTCCTCACCTGCTTGATTACAAGTACAAAAGTAAACTTGTTTCTCGATTACCCTTGCTCGTGGTAAGATGTCCCATATCATCTTTCCTGTAATTTTTCAAAAGCTCGATGGCGGGAAAATGATTTCGGCGCCCCTTCTGGTTAATTCTCTAAAATATTCGGGAAATCCCGGATCGAAACAGAGACCTCCGCCCATCTTCACTCCATCTAATTCAAATATTCCTAAGTCCTCGCCCCTTACCGTATCATCTTCATTTTAAGATCCTCTCTATCCACTGTATGCATATAAATTTTATTATGTGTTACGATATCTCCATCTCGCCCAATTACAAAAGAGGCGTTTTTCACCTTGCCTACTCTATCGGTGGTACATGCTATGCTGCCCAGAATAATATTACGTTATTTGTTTTTGCAAAATTACCAAATATCTGAATATTTGGAGAGTCAAAGATCTCTGCCACTTTTTCTTCTCCACAGTACAAGAACTTTTCTGATAGACAGATTATATCCGTTTTACCCACCAGCGCCTCTTCATCAATTGTAAGGCCTTTTTTATATTGACATTTTTATCATTTCCTGAATTCATCTGAATAAGCGGTATTTCCTCTTCATAAAAAATACATTATTTTCTTTCACCCAATCCTATATTTATCATATCCCAATTCTACCAATTCCCCATAAACACCCCAGGATCTCCTGTTCTACTCGTCAGCCCTCCTCCGGATACAACCGAATTCGCTGTAGATCTCCCACCATCGTATTTATAATCTCATTTTGTGGCCTACGAAGCCATCTTCATATTCTTTAACTACACCCAGCAGGACTCGAACCCGCAACCCCTTGGTTCGAAGCCAAGTACTCTATCCAGTTGAGCTATGAGTGCAAACCTAGTTAATCATATCATAAAATTTATCTGATTTCAACACTCTTATATAAAAAAGAATCACTTTCTTAGCAACTCATTTAATGACTTAAACTCACTCAAACATTCAATTTCCTCTTTTGTATATTCATTCCTTTTCCAGAACACCTTATATGCCTTTGCCTTCTCACTTCCTTTTATAATTCTATAGCTATCATTCTTAATCTCAAGCGCTGTAAGATTATCCAGTGTAATCGCCACTACCTTAGATGTCTTTTTCATCATCTCTTTTAGAAGCTGTTCCCGGTTCTTATCCTTATCAAAGTGTACGGCGTTTAGAGCATCTATCATTCCGAGTCCATGCACCTTGATCATCTTGCTTGGATCCTTTTTAAATTTCCTCGCATCTGACATCCCATACTTAAACCAGCACATTGAACCCGCGCTCAGCCCACACATTACCGTTCCCGATTCGTAAGCCTTTATTAGGAGTTGGTCAATTCCTTGCTTTCTAAAGGTATTCATCATATAAAGCGTGTTTCCACCGCTTACATAGAGAATATCCGCCTCTTCAATCTTCTCCTTTATTCCCTTCTCCGTTGGTTTCTCCTGTAGTATTTTTAAAAAATCTACTTTACAACCCAGTTCTTTTCCATAATAATCTCCAAAACCCTCGCAGTACTTCAGGTCATCTTTCAGTGCTGTTGGAAGAAGCAATACCCTGGGGCTCTTCTTTCCCGAACATCGAATGATCTCCCGATCTATTTCTAACGTTTCCCTTTTTTCAATTCCGCCGCCTCCAATGGCAATAATTTTCCTGTCCATTTTCTCTCCCTATTCTATGCCTAGTATACCCCATTTCAAGTTTCTTACCATTCTTCTACACTATTTCTTTTTGTTGTTTGCTAAACGAGAACTTTGTAATCCAGCTCCAATCTTTTTTTAATGAAAGATACCCTAGAGAGGCGATAATAAATGCTCCTAAAATATCCACCATTAAATCTTTCATTGTATCTCCTAGTGCAGCGTGACCTATAAGTTGCGTTCCATCCACCAACAAAAATTTTTGCATATTTAAACCGAGTAACCCATCAAAAGTATACTCGTAAATTTCCCAGAACACTCCTAATGTAACCGCAAAGCAAAAAGCAAACATCGCAACAAAGAGCGGACTTAGCTCTACTCTTGCTATTTCAATATCATTCAACAACAAAACCAACGTAAATCCAAGTGCTCCAAGCATTCCTCCGCTAAAGGTATGCAGGATCGTATCCCAGTGTGGCACCATATAATAGAAACTTCTAACCTCTCCTAAATAAATGGCACAATATAAAAATACAAAATACATGATTAACATATTGTTGGGCATCACAATATTGATTCTATGTTCAATCATGGTAGGAAGCATGAACGCAATCAGCCCAAGGATACACTGAATGAGCATCAAAACATAATCACTCTTCATATGTACTCCTAATGCCCCATCAACTGCACCAGCGGGTGCGAAGAAAATTCTAACAACGATATAAATGATAGATACGATAAGTGTAATAAAGACAAATTGTCCAATCTTGTCCTTCGTACTCTTTTTTCCCTTTTTCATTTCCGCTTCTCCTTTGCTTTTCCAATATAGATCGAATTAAATTTTTGTCAAACACTGCAAAAAAGAAAAAGCATAGATTGCTCTATGCCCCTCTTTAATTTTCCAACTCTTTCATATCTTTGTTTTTAAAGAGTAGAAATAAGATAACGATTGCGATGACTGTTGTAATGGAAATCACATTGAATACTGCCCGATATGTTTCAATTCCTGCATTTGTGATATTGTTTAGCATCTTAAACATAAACGCGTATATTTTATCTCCATAATAGATGCCAATCGCAAAGAACGTCTGGTAAACACCCATTGTAATCTCTCTTAGATCCTTACTAAATGGCTCCATCGCAAGCCCGATTAAGATATTATAAGTAAGACCATAGCCAAAACCATTTAAACCATACGCCAAAAATAGAAAAATCGGATTGATGGTAAACATACCGATCAATGTAAAGGACAGTGTGAAGAATAATCCAAGCAGTAGTGTGTTTTTAATTCCGATTTTATTTTTTAAATACAATCCAACCAATACGCCTGCTATAAGTTGAAAAATTGTAAATATAACATCAAGATAGGCTACACCCAGTGCATTCATATTGATTTCTGCCATTCGAACAAAGGTAGTCATATTGGCACCAGAGGTCGAGAACTTAATAAAGGACACCACCACACCGATTAAACAAATGATGATAAATCGATAGTTTGTCACCACTTTTTTAATTTTGATCCAGGTAAAGTTTCTTGCATTTTCCTTATTATCCTTTGTGAAAATCAACATCACAAGCGCGAAAAGTGCAAAAACGGCCGAATAAATCCATAAAAGTCTGTAATCTTTAACTGTGGCATTGGTTGCATAGAATTGAAACGGTGCAACAATAAACTCTGCAAGAAGTGGTGCAATGGATAGCACTGAAACCGATACCATCGCCTGATCCTTGCTAAAGGTGTCTGCAAACATAACATTAAAGAAAGATACAAGTGATGCACCAATCCCAATGGCAATGGAGGAGCTAAGAAGGGATATGTACTTTGGATCGATTATTACTAGAATCGATGAAATAAAGATAAATACTGCTGACAATGCAATAAAAAACTTTCTCGTTTTAAAGTAATCACTTAATGCAAAGATTGGTAGTCTAGCAAAAATGGAAATGAGTCCATATGCTGCAATCACGCTTACCGCTGACAGCTCATCAAATCCAAGCCCGCCCACTTCAGGTCCACTCACCATGTATACCTTTCGATATGAGCGAATAATGCAAACACTACACCAAAATATTGTTAGCAGTGAGAAGATTAAAAATTGGTATTTTGAAAGTTTGTATTTTTTGTAAATAAACCAGGTAAATAGTAAAACAAAAATACCAATAACAAAATAAAAAATATGCTTATAATTCAGTAAAATTTCCATAAAATCCTCTTTCTTTATTTATATCACTTTATTTTCTTTATCATATCGCAATGATATATTTCTGTCAACACTTTTCTACAATTTCTACTTATAAACATTTTTTTCTATCCATTTGATTAAATTAAAAAAAAGATAGGATTTAAATCTAATTCAAACCTTATCCTTTTACGCCGTTTCCTATTTCTCAGTTTTCTTATTCGGCACTGGTTGCGTATCTTTACTTTTGTCCGGATTTGAGTTTTTTGCTGCTGATTTCTTCATCGCTTGTTTTGCCATTGTCATCCCCTCCATTCTCACATCTAGTATTGCCGAATTCTGTTTCCATATTCCATTCACCCACTTTTTCATTTTTATTTCTTCCATGAAAAGGAGAAAAGAACATAAGAGACGCTATGATATAAATAAAATCAGAAATTCACATGTCGCTATTTATTATAAAGTGACTTAAAAAGATTCTTCTGAAATGACCCAAACATGTCTTTCCATATCGATACATCCAGTTTCAAGAAAAGTAACGCCCTCTTTCTCAAGCCGTTTGCGTTGAATGCCTTCTCCCCCAAATATATTTTCTCGTGCCATCTCTCCCTGTTTGTTTACCACTCTGTGATTTGGAAGATGGTCCGGCGCAATACGCATGGCATACCCGACAATTCTCGCTCCCTTTGCCATTCCAAGTATGCCGGCAATCTGCCCATATGTGATCACTTTCCCCGTTGGTATTTTTGAAACAACTTCATAAACCCTTTTAAAAAATCCTTTTTCCATTTTTCTGATGCCTTCTGGCTCGCTTTCTATCTTTTTCATTCTATACTTTTAATATACGCATCCATGGCATCCGCCACTCTTCTGGATACCTTTACAGCCTCAACCACCGTTTTGGCTCCTGTTACCACATCCCCGGATGCAAAGACACCGCCTCTTGTTGTATGACCAGATTCATCCACTAATACAAGCCCGTTGTGACCGATCTCAATTCCCTTTGTGGAAGACACGATCACTGCTCTGGGTCCTTGCCCTACTGCAATAATCACAGAATCTGCCGCAAACAAGCTCTCTGTGCCGTAAATAGGCGTCGCTCCTTTTGTTCCATGTTCACTTTGAGTCAATTCTGCATCAACCAATATGACTCCGTCCTCGGTAAACTCTGTTGCTATCTTATGAAAGAGCAGGCGGGCTCCGTCAATCTTGGCATATTCAAGCTCCACTTTGCGCGCTGTAACCGCTGACTCATCCATATTGCAAATGATGGTCACCTCTTCACATCCATGACGAAATGCTGTACGTGCAACATCCATTGCCACATTCCCAGCCCCTATAATAGCAATGCGCTTTCCAAGTCTATAGACATTCGGATTTCTCAGATATTCTATGGCGTAATGAACATTGCCCAAGCTCTCGCCTTTTACCCCCAGCTTACTCGGCCTCCACACACCCGTCCCCAAGAAAATGGCTTTATATCCGTCTCTAAAAAGGTCATCGATCGTTAGGTTGGTTCCGATTGCAGTATTGGGTCGAATCTTTACATCACTTTTTATGAGCACCTCCATCAACCTATCGATCACCCTCTTCGGAAGCCTAAACTCTGGAATACCGTAGCGTAAAACTCCACCAATCTGATCATTCCCTTCAAAGATGGTTACATCGTAATTCTTTTTTGACAGTAAAAAGGCAATGGTGATGCCCGCAGGACCCGAGCCAACGATGGCAACTTTCCCTGCACTTTTATCAGATGGAAATGGCTTGTAAATATTTAAATAATAATCCGATATGTATTTTTCAATTTCGCTGATTTGAACCGGAGAGCCATTCTTTCCTAGTACGCAATGTCCTTCACACTGGTTTTCCTGAGGGCAAATATGGCAACACACAAGAGACAAAGGATTATTTTCGAAAAGAAGTTCCCCTGCGCTTGAAATATTTCCTTCTAATAATAAGCGAATGGCGTCCCGAATCGGTGTTTGAACAGGACACCCTTCCCTACACATCGGGTTTTTGCATTGCAGACATCTCTTTGCATCGTCAATAACGTGTTTACTCATTTCTCTTCCCTTCCTATTTTGACATACTCATTCCTACTCTCCGACCACTTTGCCATTTGTGTCTTTTTGAATCAATGAAGCAAGGTCTACCCTTCCCTGTATTGAATCGAGAGGATTCTTTTTCTCCTCCTTCGAGGCCATGATTAACATCTGTAACCTATTCTCTATATTTGCATAACTTGTATCCGGATCATAATCAAGTGAGACAATTTGTATCTTTGGATTTTTTTCTTTCATTGCCTTAATCAGTCCTCTGCCACTGATATGATTCGGTAGGCACGCAAATGGTTGTACGATTGCAAAGGCATTGACTCCACATCTTGCATTTTCAATTATCTCAGCCAGTATAAGCCAACCCTCTCCTGGTGTATAAGTGCTGTCGATATATTCTTCTGCAATCTTAGAAAGCTCATGCACAGAAGCTCTCTTCTCAAAGTACCTAAACCCTTGCATTCTTTTTTCTACTTTCCCAAGAATGTTTTTATAAACCGCGTCGGTTACACCCCCTAATATATAAGTGAGAACTCCATGATCCATGTAATCCCTTTTGGCTCCGTCCATCAACTTAATATTATCTCGTCTAAAGAAGTCTACATAGGGAGGAAGGATCGTCTCCATCCCATTCTTTTCAAGATATGCCTCTATATTTTCATTGGCTTCTTTGTGATAATTCATTAGAATTTCACCAATAATTAAAACCCTCGGCTTTCTTTCTGAACGATCACATGGGATGTCATTAAAACTAGTTACCGCCTCTTCCAGCACGTCAAATACGTTTTTTCCTCTTTTTTTCAGAGCTTCTGCCAATCGGTTTACATACCTAAAAAACACCTCATCTGTCTCTCCATTGTTTTTTTCATAAGGCCTTATCTTTCTCCTCATATCTTCAAGGGCATCCATCACCGCAATCCCTGTCAGCGTTCTCAGCTGAAACGCAAGACTCACCTTAAACCCAGGGTGAGCGCGGTTGCCATTCATATCTGTTGTGAGAAGCGGAATCTCTTTGTAACCAAATTCATCAAGCGCTCTTCTTGCAAGCATCAGATACTGCCCCGCTCTACAACCATCACAATTCTTTGCGAGACCAAATGCTATTTTCTCTTTATTCAGATCACAATTTTCAAGCTCTGCTAACATCTCTCCGATATTGATTTGCGCAGGATAGCAGATGTCATTATGCACATATTTTTTGCCCAGCTCTTTTGCTCGTTTTCCCGCGATCGGAAGAACTCTCGCCTCAAGTCCCTCTCTCTCCATTACCGCCGTAAGAATAACACTAAAGGCTTCTGACAGATTTGGAACATAGACCACTCTTTTCTTTATATCCTCTTTTTTAAATTTCACTTGAAATGGATCCTCAAGTTCTCTAACCTCAAGTGTCTTTTTTCTTCTTTCTTTTACCGTCTCAATAAACGATTTAATTCTAATCACAAGGGGTCCTTTTGCATCCCCCTCATCCAGCTTTAGCACAAGTGCCTCTTTCCCAGACACTTCTTCCATAATCCTGTTCACCTCATCTGTGTTAATCGCATCATGACCACATCCAAAACTCACAATTTGGGCCATCTCAAGATAGGGCGATTTTGCAACCGCTATCGCTGCACTAAATAACCTAGTATGAAATGGATTTACAATATCCGCCATAACGTTTGACAAATCCGTATCAAATATACCTGGAATTGAATCAATCGTTAATACTGGTACGCCCAATTTCGTAAAGTGGCTAGACAATTCATGATTGATTAAGCTATCCCCATGATATGGCCTTCCCGCCAATACAACGGCAAATGTATCTTTTTGTTTGACCAGCTCGATTACTTCTTCCCCTTTTTTCATTAATGCGGACTGAAAATCAAACATTGCATGGTCTGCAAGTTCTATTCCCTTTAAAATGTGCTCCTTTTTTATCCCAAACGTACTCTGCATAAAATTCACAAGCTGCTTATCCCTTAATCTTTTATTATACCATCTAAACATAGGAGTGTCAAAAACAATGCCATGCTTCTTCTCCGGCTCATTGTTTACTTTTATAATAACAGGATAGCCTTGTACGACCGCACACATATTGTAAGCTTTCTCCCCATTTGTATGCTCACTTGGTATCTCCATCATATAAGGATAGAATATCCTATCCACCTTTTTTTCTACTAGATTCTCAATATGACCATGTACGATCTTTCCCGGAAAACAAACCGTATCGGATGGAACATAGGGAAGTCCGTTCTCAAACATTCGATAACTGCTTTCATCCGAAAGAACAACAGAAAATCCAAGTGAGCCAAAAAATGTGTTCCAAAAAGGAAAGCTATTCCAGAATTCAAGCACACGTGGTATTCCTATCGTAATGTTCTTTTTCTCTTCTATTGCCATATGGTTATACGCTCTAAACAGAAGCTCATTTCTCTCTTTCATCAGATCTGGTACCTCTTTTTTCTTGGCCATTACATCCTTCAGCTTTTCACGTACCTTTTCGTCTTCTAAATCCCCTAATATTTCTCCCTTCTCGCATCGATTTCCTGTAACATAAGAATCTCCATTTGAGAATCTTACAATTGTTCTGCTACACCCATTGGTACAAAATTTGCAGGCATTCCCAGCCTCTTTTTTATTCCAACATTCTTCTAATCGATCGAGACCTAAAAACGTGGACTGATATCCCTCGCCCTTTTCTTCTATGTACTTTTTTGTTAACATCGCAATGCCGATTGCCCCCATCTCCCCTGGGTGATCTGGTCGAATCACTTTTTTGTTGATGTACTGCTCCATTGCTCTTAAAACGGCATCATTTTTAAAGGTTCCTCCCTGCACCACAATTTTTTCTCCCAAAAGATCAAAGTTGGAAATTCTAATTACCTTTGTAAACACATTTTCTATAATAGATCTACAAAGCCCGGCCATAATGTCCTCTATTGTTTTCCCGCTTTTTTGTTCTGTAATAATTGAGCTGTTCATAAACACCGTGCACCTGGACCCTAATTTGGACGGGTTTTCTGAATGAAATGCCATCTCTGCAATATTTCCCACAGGAACGTTTAAAGATTTGGCATAGGTCTCTATAAATGATCCACATCCTGCCGAACAAGCCTCATTCAATATGATTCCTGTCACCACTCCATTTTTAATATAGATCGCCTTCATATCTTGACCACCGATGTCTAGTATAAAAGACACCCCCGGAACAAGCTTTTTAGCAGCATGCGCATGCGCAACAGTTTCTACTGTGTGGTAATCCGCACTAAATGCTTTACTAAAAAGGATCTCACCATATCCAGTTGTGCCCATCCCTTTCACGTTTAGAGAGATTCCCGCCTTCTTATATTTTTCTCGCATCTCAATCAGAGCATCCGAAATAATCGCGATCGGATCTCCCGAATTGCTTCTGTAAAAGCTGTCCACAATTTCTTCATTTTCATCTAGCAAAACAAACTTGCTCGTTGTAGAACCCGCATCTACTCCAAGATAAACATCTAGGTTTTTTTCTGTCTTATTCAAAGCCCTTTCTTCCTTTTGATGTCTTAAATAAAAATCTTCTTTTTCTTTATCAGTTGCAAAGAATTTCTCTATTCCTTCGCCATCCCTTCTTAGCAGCTCATAACCATTCCTTAGTTTTTCAATTGCTTCTCCGATGTCAAAAATCCCAGAGTCTCGAAACATGGTTCCAATTGAAAGGGCGCTTCCGATTGCCACTAGCGTCTCTGCATTTTCCGGAATGATCGCTTCCCCACTTTTTAGATTTAATTTTTCCACATATGCTTCTACCAACCTGGGATGGAATGTTAGTGGTCCTCCTTCAAACAGTACTGGGGCTGTTATTTCCGTCCCTTGTGCAAGCCCTCCAATTGTCTGTTTTGCGATCGCATGAAAAGTAGAAAGTGCAATGTCTGCCTTAGACGCACCTTGATTTAGTAGTGGTTGTATATCTGTTTTGGCAAAGACACCACATCTCCCCGACACATCATAAACTGTTTTTCCCTTGCTTGCCAAAATGCCAAACTCCTCAGGGCAAACGGATAAAAGCTCTGCGATCTGATCAATGAATGCCCCCGTACCACCCGCACAACTTCCGTTCATTCTCATATCAGAAACGCTGATTTCACCAGTTAGCTCATCATGATGAAAAAAGATGATTTTCGCATCTTGCCCACCAAGCTCTATCGCAACCTTAGTCATCGGGTATCGTTCTTTCACTGCGATTGCATTTGCAACCACCTCTTGTATAAAATTTGCGCCAAGATGATTTGCGATATCCATTCCTCCACTTCCGCAGATGGCACATTTGAAAGAGGCCTCTTTCCACCTTTTCTTAATCTCAAAAAAAATCTCCAAAACCGTTTCTGTCGTTTTGGCATTATGCCTTATGTACTTTTTATATAAAACATTTTTGTAAACAGGTTCCAATACCACCGCTTTTACTGTAGTCGAACCAATATCTATCCCTAACCAAAGTATATTCTCCACTTCAGTTTCCTCCATTCATCGTGATCTGTCCGCCCTCATCAATTGTAAACTGAACCGACTTTTCAGCCATCCTTTTTATGCTTTTAAAGATGAGTACTTTGGCTGGTTCACCTAACCCCTCTGTCAGATATTCAAGCCATGAATGCATCCTCTCTGTAATTAATTCTTTGTTGGCGATCGCATTCTCCTCTAAGTGAAGAATTTTCAACCTCTTATCCTCCCCACTTGTTCTTCTGCTCAAAAACCCTTTTTTCTCAAGTGATTGAATGTTTCTTGTAATCATTGCTTTGTCAACGTACAAAAGGTTTACCAGACTCTCCTGAGTCATCTCCCCTTTTTCATAGAGGTTCATTAATACAATAACCTCTGGCGCGCTTAGATTCAAATCTTTAAAAACCGTACCAGCGTATACCTGCCCTTGCCTATGTAAAACACCCAAAAACTTGGCTATATTTTCTTCTTTCATTCTTCCTCCGAATTAGTTGACCGTATCAACCATAGTATACTTTATAATCCTTTCCCTGTCAACATCATTCGATGTATTTCGACATCTTTTGCGCTTCTTCTATGAGCACTCCTTTCTATTGTATTCTTCCATGTGGAATTGTATATGTACATTAAAAAAATATAGATAAAATGTTCTATATTTTCCTCTAGACATTATTCCAAAGCACGCCCCTTAATTAGCTGAATAGCGTACATAATGCATGTACTTAGTAAATACCAGAGTATAAAATACTGAAGGCAGATCTGGCCGAACAGATTTGCTTCAAGTTCAGAATAATTCCACACATCCAGTTTCAACCACAGATTTACAACACAACCTGTCATAAACTCGATTAAAAGGATTAAAATCGCGCCCGTAAAACATTTAGATGAAAAACGCATTTTTGCTTCTGAAGTTAAAAGCAATAAACAGACCCCTATTCCACCCGCAATAATCATGCTGATATGCGTATATCCACGCCAAAGGACTTCAAGCATCCCATAAGAGAACCCCCCTATCAAAAATGCCCTGATCCAAAAAATATATTTTCTATAATTATGATGTAGCACCATCTCTGTACTCCTGGATAAAATCTACTATTAGATTTCACTGATCAGGAGAAAGTATACCCATCAACTATTTTAAAAAAGATATTAGAAACGCATTTTTATCATAAATAGTAGATACAACATAATGGGCAGCCCTAGGATGGTAGATACTATCGCAATCGTTGTGTACACTTTTTTCTCATCTCGCAATACGAATGATAAAAGATGATGGCCCAAAATGCCCGTCCAACCGCCCAAACAGTTTAGAATAATGTCATCGATATCGAATGCGCCAATGGCAAAAACAAACTGAATAGTCTCAAAAAGCAAGCTCACGATCAAGATAAGTGGCAGATTGATTGAGATTCTCTTGTCTTTTTTGAACAACGTCAAATATACACCAAGTGGAATAAAAATTGCTATGTTGCCAACCACGTTGCCAAAAGCGAACCTTTTTACAATTTCAGAACCACCGAGCATGTATTCTATTATACTATAGAATGGAATGAGATTAATGGATCTATTCCATTCTCTTTGACTACTAAACAATTCCAAAAGTGAAATCCTTGATAAAAATAGTATCTTAATTAACAAAAGTATATAACAAGTGAAAATGCCATATAAAAAGACTGTCTCAATTCGCTCTCGTTTATTCATCCCATCTCCTTTTTTTGCTTAAGCCTCATAAATGTTTTATCAGCATGAACATTTTAAAAGTCCACAACCCAAGCCCGGAATTGTGGACCCCATCCTTTTTGTATTCTGACTGAAATGAAGAATTTTAGCCTATGGCTGTGACAACAGCCTAATTGCTTACTTCTTGACCGCCAAATACAGATTTAGTAACTCCATCCTTAATCTCTACATATACATCTCCGCCTTTTGCCCAATCATCAGCAAAAGTTACATTTCCCTTATATATAGAATCCGGGGCGGTGGTTTGTTTTTCATAAATGCCAACGCTAATATTTACATCATCAAATATTGTTTTTGAGGTTGTAAATGTTTCATCGTCATCCTTGGCATAGTATTGGGATGCATACCCCTTTTCCGTCTTTATATATTCTAGCGTAAATATTAAATCGTCTTTTTCATAAATGTTAATCTTTGCCGAGTCTGCTTTAGGGTCATATTCTGCTAAAAACTTTTGTTCATTTCCTTCACTGTCCTTGTATGTAATCGTATAGTTATTTCCTTCGGCATCATACGTAACATCCTTATAGAAAAATCCAAGCCCCGCTTTAACTCCCGTTTCATCTAGCCCGCAAACAGTTGCTGGTAACGCTACTAAGTCTACCATAGTAAGCCCCAACATGCTCATAGATAATGCCAATCCCCCATCACTATTCGATGCATTTTCGGAGATTTTATCTAACATCTGAGTTTTTAACTCCGTGTACTTGCCATAAGATTCACTTAAATTCTTGACCTTCGTTTCATTCGTAATGTTGTCAGGAGTATAATCGTTTCCACTCGTATTTTGTTTTTCTCCACATCCAGTAAATGAAAACGCTAGAGCAAAAATAAAAAGCGTCAAAAATGATAGACTGAAAAATTTTTTCATATAAACCTTCCTTTCTTATAATATGTATACTAACAGTATACATACTTTATTAATTAATAGCAACAAAATTTTACAACATGCTTCCTTGTAAATGTGGGATTTTAAAATAACGATTCCGGCAGTGTTTTCTAAAATTTAACTCCCATTAGCATGTGTCAAATAAACCAATTCATCTCTTTTACCGTTTCGTTTATTTTTCTTAATTCACTTGAATTATAACTCTTATTTATATTTAATGCCATCGCATAGGATATATATTTTTCCCAAATTATGACGCTTTCTGCATCTGTTGTGTCGATCATCGAAAAATCCTTTATAAAATCCTTAAACTTTTTCCATTTCAACATCTCCAAGGCACCATTTTCAGTATAATAATCCACCTTATCTTTTAAATAATTACGCTTATTAATAAACATTAATACTTTTAATGTGCCCAATTGAAAGGGAATTAAAGCCACAATCCAAATCACACTCAATACAATGTCATAGTCAAAATAGTTATCAGCAATATTATTTAAAAGATCTCCAGGTATAAACAGCACCATCAATATAAATAGTATTAGTAATAAAAAAATACTACAAAACAGAATCAAAGATGCCTTTATAACCTGTCCAATAACGCTTTTTTGACTTTTTTTAACAAAATTTCTCTTGTTAAGTTCTTCTCTTATCATATTGTACCATCTTTGTTTGTCAAATTTTTCTTTTTGTGTTAAAACCATGTAAATATACTTCTCATCCTCTGTCAAATTTGTAATTGCTTCCCCACTTTGTAGGTCTACAATCTCCAGTTTATCATTTAATCTCTTAAATTCAATTGCTTTTTTTGCGTGAATATTTAAAACAGTGGAATCAAAGTCTTTTTTATCTTCTATTTTGTGATTTAATAGCAAGGATAAAACAGCAGGGCTATAATTCACAAAAATGTCTCTCACATATATACCTTCATATCTCGATGTTATTACTTTGAGATAATTCATTATAAAAACCATAAGCCTTATAAATAAATAGGATAATACAATAATAGGGTAAATGAATAGTACCATATTATTGTTTATTTCAGAAGCAAAGGTTAAGGGCATTAATATTAGTGTAGAAAAAATCAACGAAAAGAATAAACCTCCCAAAAGAGCTATTACTCTTTTTATAGGTTCTTTTTCATCTTCTCTGCTATTTTTCTTACCAATAGTATTCAAGAATAACGGTAGATTAAACAAAAAGGCAATAATATAAGTACATACTGATAATACACCTTCATCCATAATCAACAAACCCCCACATGCATTCTATTTGGTATAATAACTGTTTCACTTTCCGATGATAGTATCCCTATCTGGTCTTAAACTGATTAACGATTTCATGCATTAATGATGATTGGCTGCTCATTTCTTCTGATGCAGCAGCACTCTCTGAAGATAGTTGTGCAATCTGATAAACAATTTCCGAATTTCTATTAATCCCATCAACAATATCTTGTAATGATTTACAGGTCTCAGTAGCAATATTTAGACCCAAACCTGCTTTTTCTATCGTATTGGCGATTAAGGTTTCTGTTTCCTTAGCGGCTTCTGCACTTTTGGCTGCAAGGTTACGAACCTCTTCAGCTACAACTGCAAAGCCCTTCCCCTGCTCTCCTGCTCGGGCTGCCTCTACTGCAGCATTAAGGGCCAAAATATTGGTTTGAAATGCTATGTCATCTATTACCTTGATGACATTTATTATAGAATTGCTGGCATCACTGATCTCTTTAACCGCTTGCATCATTTGGTTCATTTGGATATTACCCTTTTCCGCATTACTCTTAATCGTACCAGATAATCCAGCCGCTTCTGAAGACCCTTGTGCTAAATTCATGCTCCCATCAGCCACTTGCTTAGATGCATTTGAGACTTGAACCACTGAGCTTACTATTTGACCAAACATATCATTAAGATTACTTACCATTTTTTCAAAAGCAATCCCCATTGCGTCATCCCTAGAACGCGGATGTATGTCGATTGTTAAATCACCATCTGCCAAATGTTCTGCTATCTCAACTTGCTTTTGGAACGTTTTTACCATTTCCCTAAACGACTCAGCCAGAATCCCAACCTCATCTTTGGACGTTTCATTTATGACAATATCCGTATTACCGGACGCCACTTTTGAGGCATAATTTGCAATTTTAGCCACCAAATTTATTTTTTTCTGTATACTAAATAGCCCTGTGATAACAATAATCGCCGTTATGATAAATAAAATAGAAAAAATATATAATATAACTTTTGCCTGAAGTTTTGCAGATTCGGCTGTCTTGTTCGTTCGTTCCGCCATTGCGTTTTGAAACGTATTCATTGTATCAATAATCGGAATTTTTCCCTCTTCATATTCGGATCCAAACATAAGTTGGCGTGCTGTATCCAGGTCTCCACGATCAACCGCTTCAAAAGCTCTCGTTTCTAACTCCGCCAAGGTATTGGAAAGTCCAGCTGCTTTCTGTATAAGCGCGAGTTCATCTTGAGGTGCACCAAGTCGTGTAAGCTCTGAGACCACTTTTTCTCGTGTCTTAGTAACTTCTACTTCTTCCATATAAGCGTCATAATACTTTTTTTCTCCATACTGTACGTATGCACGTGCTTGATTAGTCAAAAAGTCAGATGCTCCTGAAAGTTCTAGTCCTAATTGCTTAAAAGAGGCCTGTGTTAGCACGGCCACACGTTCATTGTCATTACTGATTGCAAGAATGACAAAAGATATTGCAATAATGAGAAAAGAAGCAGAAATAATCTTAATAATAGTACCGATCTTCATAAATATCTCCTCATATAATTTGTTTCTAAAACATTTTTAATTCTACATTTTATAATATCACAATTAAAGAGTAAGTCAATAAAAGTATTGATGAAAATAACAGAAAATGTAGGTTTGTCAAACATATGTCACAAATCATGATGAGAGAATGTAAAATACAATGTCTTTTATTTTTTGGCCATTATAATATTTTTGCATCATTATCCTTGTTAATTCTACTCAAATATTCCTCGATTTTTTCTAAATCCTTTACATCTTTATCTCTATTTAAATATGATTTCCAATATTTTGTGTCATCGAGATTTACAAATCTATAACCCTCAACTAAATCCGCTCTATCAATAACTTTTTCACAATCATCAAAAAAAGCAACCATTGAATAAGCCAAATCGATATGACCAATTAATATAAACTCTCTTTTTCTATTTCCGATATTCTTTACTGTTACTGGATAGATTTTTGATAATTTATCCCACAATTTCTTTTTAACAACTATATCAATATCGCTATTTTTTTGTTTAAGTCCTCTTATTACTAATGGGCAACTACCACTAATTGCAAAGTCCTCCCTTGGCAAATCTAATTTTTCCAATTCCTCAAAATATAGTAATTTATTCAAATCCATATTTTGCTCTTCCTCTTCCTATCTCATTATCATTACATCTAACATTACTTTCCTATCTAAGAGAATGATTTCGTCATCTCCCTAAACATTACTATATATTTAAAATTAGAAAATGTCCACAGTAAAAAACCCATTTAGTCACATAAGATAGTAACAAATCAATGAAAAGCAGTTACATTCAATACTTTCTCAATATTTTATTTGGTTATGAGGCGTTTGCGCTCAAATACGATCCCATATTATTTTACAAAATCATTTTGGATACACATTTAATTTTCAACAATTGCTATATAAAAATGCTTATTTGCATTATTTAAGCCAATGAATTCTGTTATATTTTTATGTGTTCTAGCTTTTATCAAAACAATCTTACGCCATCTGAAATGTTTATATTAAGAGTTTTTGCCACGCTAGCTTGTTTAAAAGGATTTATTCTTTCTGATATGCCATCATGCTTAAATAGTGAACCTGTATTTTTAAACCAAAATGTTATATTTGCTTTAACACATTGTTCCCGAATATTAAGCACCCAATCGTAATCACATTCACGCGCTTTTTGTCCTGTTTCACCACCGACTGTTACATGGTCTATTCCATGAAGATACGGCGTTAAATCTATTGTATCTAAAAGTGGTGTGCATGCTACAAAACGTCGTTTTATCGGATAAGATAAGAATAGTGGTAGCCGGTAATCAGCTAAGTTTTGATTCTCGACAGTACACCCAATATTTACGTTATCATATCCATCTCCCCAATCGGGAGGTAGAGAAACAAGAAAGCGGTCAATTCGTTTTGTTAGAATTAAAAATTCAATATCAGACCTTTGCTTTATGATAGTCCAGATGTCTTTACGCCATTCATCGGTTTCCGGAAGAAAAAAGTCAGTAGCGAAGCAAGTTGCGAGAATCTTTCCTCCCTTGATATTATATTCACCCTTCTTATTCATTCTTATGGGCCAATCGAATTGATCTGTCCTTTGTATGGCATTTTGCCCATAGCGTTTCGCATATGGGCCATAAAAATAACAATAAGTACAACCATCACTGATTTTATAACATCCTGTCCAAGGTTCCCAGTTCATAAACTTCCTCCATAATTAAAACTCAATTTGGTAAGGCCTGAAAACACTTATAATGTGAGTATCCATTTTCAGTTCTGTTTTCAACTTAAAATTAAAAAACTCAAATATCTCTATCTAAGTTTTTATCAATACTTTATTTGTATGGAGATGAGGGGAATCGAACCCCTGTCCGAAAATATATCCCTAAAAGCTTCTACTGTCATAGTCCTATCTTTGAATTCCCAGGATATAACGCTTTAGGACGGGCTTTATACCTGGTAGCTTCATATATGACAATCACCCTCAAAGCTTTGGGTGACCGCTTCCCACTATCTGACGCCTTATCTTAAGCCGTAGGCAACTTAAGTAAAGCGGCTATGCCGACTAAGCAGCGTAAGCTAAATTATTGTTATTTGCGTTTAATTTTATTTTGATTCATTACGTGAATCGATCGAACAGCCACTTTTAGTCTTCTACCCCCGTCGAAACCTTTACATCCCCGTATATATATCGCCATGACTCTAATTGTTCTTCATGGCAATTTCTGCCTTTCTTTTAGCATCCTTTTCCTTGATAGCCTCTCGCTTATCATACAATTTTTTCCCCTTACAGAGCCCTATCTCAAGCTTAATAAAATTTCCCTTAAGATACACCTTAAGTGCGATAATCGTATACCCCTTTTCCTTTGACTTGCCAAGTAACTTATCAATCTCTTTTTTGTTGAGTAATAATTTTCTTTCTCGCAAAGGGTCTCTATTAAATATGTTTCCATTCTCATAAGGTGTTACATTCATCCCTGTTATAAAGGCTTCGCCCTTATAAACACGCACGTAACTCTCATTGATACTGCATTTTCCCGCTTTTATAGATTTAACCTCTGTTCCAACAAGTTCAACCCCTGCCTCAAAACATTCCTCTATAAAATATTCGAAAGTGGCCTTTTTATTTTGCGCAATAATTTTTTCACTCATGATTACCCCTATGAACTCAATCTGTTATACTTTTCAAATAATTTGACTAAATTGTAGATGAGTCTACTTGCCTCTGCTCTGGTAGCATATCTTGTGCCCCTAAAAGTATTATCCTCATATCCTTCTAAAATACTATACTTTAGTACAAGATTTATTTCTAATTTAAATCTCGGTTTAATGGTATCCGTAAACCTTTTGGTATAATCGGTATTGATATCAATGCTAAAACGATTCACAATCAGGACTCTCCCAAGCATAAATGCCATTTCCTCTCGGGTGATGGATTCATTATACTTAAAGTTTGCAATATTTCCACCATAATCATCCGCTGTCACAATACCATAGTCTATAGCCGCATTATAATATCCATCTCTGATAAACCAATCATCTGAAATTTTCTTATACTTCGATAAATTGATGTTGGAACATTTCATAAGCATCGCCATAAATTCCGATTTCTTAATTGTATACTCTGGCTTAAACGTCTTATCCACATAACCCGTTATAATCTTTTTTTTCGTAAGGTATACAATATCATCATATGCCCAGTGTGCAGAAGATAGATCCGTAAACAAGCTTGTTTTGCTTGTATCGAGTGTCGTGGTAATATTTTCATTAAAATCAATCGAAATACTTCTCGCCTCGAATACGAACCCTTTATCATCTTTTATAAAAAGGCGTACCTCATACTTACCACTAAAGCTTTCAATCACTGCCCTGCTGCTTTCAAAACCATCATCCTTATAGCTACCAATATAAGCTTGCATCTTTTCCCCTTCGTACAGCGTCTTAATGGGTATGATGTTTTCACTGTTATTTGCCGGATGCATTACCAAGGTATACTCATATGTTTTTCCATCATTAATCGGATCCCATTCTATCACAAACCCTTTGTATTTACTAAGCAAAATATACTTTTTAGCGACGGTCATCTGTGGCATTTTAGGTGTTATAAGCGTCTTACTCACCACCCCTGATAAGGTGGTTAAGTATTTATACAACCCTGAAACGCTGGTTGCAAGTGGAATCTCTAGATTCTCCTGCGGATCTGCGTTAAAAGCAATAAACCGGTAATCTAGGTCTCCAAGTCCTTCCTCTAGCCGCTCTTTTGCATCTTTATAATCTATCGAGGTTTTACTAGAAGGTGCTCCAAAAAGCTCAATATAATCATTCGCTATAATCTCTGCAATATCCCATTTATGTTCACTGGTAATTGGATTATAGTAAACCGTCTTTGTGTATTTCTTCAAATCCCTGATTTTGGCATACTCCGTATCAAGCCACCCTTGACCGTACTTCTTTTCGTTTGTCACAAGATGATAGGTTGCAAAGTGATGCGCATATTCGTGGGTGAGCACCTGCGCAATATAACTAAGACTGCTCCCCGTGTCACAACCCAAAACCACGATGTAACTCCCTACTCCCATTTTGAATTCGCCTGCATTATTCATTGCTACATCCGCCGAATAATAACCCGCAACCCCTTCTTCTATATCTGGGTATAGGTAAATGGTTTTAAGCGCTTTAATCTCACTCCCGATTGTATTTTTGGTGAGTTCCACATAAACTTGCCTGAGCTTTTCTTTTGTGTTCCAATACTTGCTGTAACTTTCTATTTTAAGGCCCGACGCCGTTGTATAGTCGCATACAGGTGTACTGTACCCTTTTCTAGGTCCAGCCCAACTTGCATTTGTAAGCATCACCACAAACAGTATTGAAAATAAAACCACCCGTTTTTTCATCTTATACCTCTACCAACGTAATCATAACACATTTTCTCTCTTATTTCAATTCACACTTTAAAATTTCCCCGATTTCTACCTTGTTTCCCCTTAAGTATTCAGTGGCATCCATCTGTTTTTTATTTTGCATCTGCAGTTTTGTGACCCAAAGTGCGCCGTCACCTGTTTTGACAAGAATTCCCTTCTCTTCGCTTATCTCTATAATCTGGCCACATATGCCATTAAACGTACCATTTTCAATTTTTGTTTCAAAAACTTTCATCGTCTGATCCTTTAGATAAGTAAATGCGCTTGGCCATGGCGTCATCCCACGAACAAAGCAGAAAATTTTCTCACTTGTTTTGGACCAATCAATCATGCCATCTTTTTTTTCCAACATTCGTGTATAGCTCGCCTCTGCCTCGTCTTGTTTCATCGGTTGAATGGTTCCTTCCTCAATCCCCTTTAAGGTTTCAATCAAAAGCATCGCCCCCACATGAGAGAGTTTGTCATGCATGACACCCGCTGTATCTGTTTCCAAAACGGTCATCTCTTTTTTTAACAGTATATCTCCTGTATCCATTCCCTCATCCATCTGCATTGTTGTAACACCCACGACCTTTTCGCCATTTATGATCGACCATTGAATGGGTGCTGCCCCCCGATATTTAGGAAGAAGAGAACCATGAACATTTATACATCCGAATCTCGGAATATTCAGCACAGAAACCGGCAAAATCTTACCGTAAGCCACTATCACAAAAACATCTGCATGAAACGATTCTAGCGTATGAATAAACTCCACATTTTTCTTGATCTTGGCAGGTTGCATCACAAAAATACCATGCCCTATCGCGCACGTTTTAACAGGCGGCATCTGCATCTCAAAACCCCGATTTTTGGGCTTATCCTCATTAGTAACCACCGCAACCACCTCATGCCCCTCTCTTATTAGAGCCTGTAGCGTAGGAACCGCAAAGTCTGGCGTTCCCATAAAAACAATCTTCATGTCTCACCTCTTCTGTAGTATAACAAACATATTTGAATTTTCTAGTATTTTTGAATAATTTATTAAATAAAGAGCCTCTCTAATTCAATTCTAAGGCAGACCCTTCATAAGCTGTATTTTCTAACACGAATCTTGCCTCATCTGGAAAATAGGCGCTGATTTCATATCCTCTACCCTCAAGCCTTCTAATAGCAGAAAGCGGCACTTGCGTAGAGAGATTTTCATGAAATTCCTTTGCGTTTTGCTCACACTCACCCTCTCCATTTCCAAAATCCCTATCGAAGAAATATAAAATGTAATCTGGTCCGTCCCATTTGCTCATTGCTCTTCTCCTTTTTAACCACTATATCACACTTTGCTTTATTTTAACAACTTTTTATCCCAAATTTATTTTTTATGATATACTAAATTAAAAAGGTGTGATTATGCAAGAGATATTTTTCCCAGATTACGAACGTAGCATTCTAAACCTGATTGTCTCCATTTTGAAGAAGTATCAGGTAAAATCTGACTATGCAAGCCTAAAAGAGCTTGATGGACCCTTACAACATGACTACACAAATGTGGTCTTACTCATTATGGATGGACTAGGTGAAAATATTTTATCAAACATTCCAGATGGCTCGATTTCAAAACACAGAAAAACCACCATCAGTTCTGTTTTTCCGTCCACCACAACCGCTGCGATTGCTACATTACTATCAGGCCTTCCACCTGCTGTACATGGTAACCTGGCCTGGTCCTTATATTTTAAAGAATTGGGGCGAACAATTGACTTCCTGCCTTATAGAGATTCTTACACCAAGGAGCCTTTTAGTTGTACCAGACTGGATGGAAAGAAAGTGCTATCCTATCCCACTATACTGGATCAGATCCAAAAAGCCACCCAAAATAAAGTCAAAACCATTCAGATCTATCAAAAAGAATTTGTTTTGGATAGTGCCTCCCCACTCACTATTGGGGTGGATGACTTCCATTCCCTTTGTTCTGGTATTCAATTTGTCTGCAACTCCCCTGAAAAGAAGTTTGTATGGGCTTATTATGATCAACCTGATGGCCTTATTCATAAATATGGTTGTTATGCAAAGCAGACCAAAGCATTTTTGACCCAGTTTGAATCTGAGATCAAACAACTGGCCAAAGATCTCAAAAATACCAACACGCTTCTCATTATTACCGCCGATCATGGTCATAAAAATATTGATAAGTCATATGACATTGTAAAACTAGAAAAGCTGCAGGAATGTTTTACCATGCCCCCGTTCCTAGAGTCTAGATGTCTCTCCATGTTTGTCAAATATGAAAAGAGGGTATTGTTTGAAAAAAGGTTTAAAAAGATGTTCTCGGATCAGTTTGTTCTCTATACCAAAGAGGCCTTCCTTCAAAGCGGTCTTCTCGGGAAAGGAACTCTTCATAAAAAGATAGATGATTTTATTGGAGACTATATCGCCATCGCAACCGGTAATTCGATTATTAAACTAGGAACTCATCTGTTAAAAGACACACATAACAAAAAGTCCACCCATTGTGGCCTTACACAGGATGAAATGGAGATTCCTCTCATTTTATTTGATTTTAAGACCACTTCGTGATAAAATAAACCAAATTTAAATATGAAATGGAGTCTATGATGAAGATACCTGAACTGATGTCCCCTGCTGGGAATTACACCAATTTTCTAGCTGCCATTGAAAATGGAGCAGACAGTATCTATATGGGTGTTGAAAAATTTAATGCCCGAGTGATGACTGGAAACTTTAAGATAGAAGAATACAAAGAGGCGATTCTTTATGCTCATCTTCGAAATGTCAAAATTTATCTTACCTTAAATACACTTCTTTTCGATGACGAGATCAAAGAGGCTCTATCCACCCTTTCTGAGCTTGTAAGCGCCGGACTAGACGCGGTAATTGTTCAAGATATGGGGCTTGCTTCCCTCATTCATGAGATCTTTCCAAATCTGGAGTTGCATGCCAGCACGCAGATGACGATTCATAATACCGACTCTGCAAGGATGTTAGAAAGTCTTGGCTTTAGTAGAGTGGTCCTCGCAAGAGAGCTCTCTCTTTTTGAAATTAAGGAGATCAAAGAAAACACAAAGCTTGAAATTGAGACCTTCATCCACGGTGCCGCCTGTGTTGCTTACTCGGGTGCATGTCAAATGAGCAACCTCGTCGGAGGACGAAGTGGGAATCGCGGAAACTGCGCCCAACCTTGCCGTCTTAGTTATACCTTGGAGTCCGATGCAGAAAAAATAGAAAACCTATACTTACTGAGTAATAAAGATATTTACGGCCTTCCTTATTTAAAGCAATTGGTGGAGATCGGTGTATCCGCACTCAAGATTGAGGGACGAAATAAGTCTCCCGAATACGTCGCAGTTACCACGCGAATCTATCGAAAATATCTGGATGCACTTGCAGAATCAAGAAATTTTTCGATCGATCCGATGGATGAACAAAAGCTCCTACAAGTTTTTAACCGTAGTGGTTTTCACTCCCATTACTTTGATAAGAAATGTGGAAAGGATTCCATCAGTTTTCATTGCCCCAAAAACACAGGAATTAAACTGGGTACCATTGTGGACCAGTACAAAGAGTTTATTAAGGTAAAACTCGATGCGCCAATTGATCTACATGATGGGATTGAGGTTTTGGGTACTGAGCTTTCAGGCATTGTGACCTGCATTAAGAATGAGGATCGAAAGATTACAAATCAAAGAATAGAGGCCGGAAATATTGCATGGCTTGGTGATTTCAGCTCAAAAGTCAAACCAGATAGTGTTCTCTATAAAACAAGCTCTTCCGCTCTTAAAAAAGAGGTGGAGGAAAGTTATAGCGGGAAAACCTTTTTTAGAAAAAATGAGATTTATGGAAAGATCCAGATTAAAAAAGGATGTAAGGTCCAATTTGAAGTATGGGATCAAAAACACCATGTGGCTTTGGAATCAGATGCTATAGTAGATGAGGCACAAAAAACCGCTATTACCAAAGAGGATGTGTTTGAAAAACTAAACCGAACAACAGATAGTCCTTTTGAATTTAAGCAGATCGCAATTGAACTCGATCCAGGCTCGTTCGTCCCAATTTCCGAATTCAATGCTTTAAGACGAAAGGCGCTTGAAAATCTTACCACTTGTTACTTACCTCAGATAGATATTTCAAATGAGAGAAAGCAGATTGATTCTCTCAAACCACCTGAGTATCAAGAGGCCCTGCTCCCTGAAAATATAGTAGATCTCTTTCTTTATCATTATGATGGACAAGTGGATGACCGCTTTAAAAATATAGGAAGAATCTTTTTGGATTACCAACTTGTATTAAAAGATGAGACCATTTTGGATACACTAAGAGAAGAAGCGGATGTATATATCTCCCTTCCCCCTACTCTAAAGGGAGCGCTCGAACAACTCATCAAAAGCAAACTCAAAAAATGGGCATCCTTATGTTCTGGCTTCCTGATTTCAAATATAGGCTATCTATACTATTTTAATACATTAAACTTAGAGCAAATGCCTATCCTGGTTGGGGATTTCAATCTCAATATCACAAACCAATACGCTTATAACGCATATAAAAAGATGGGATTCTCCGAGCTCACCTTATCCATTGAGCTCTCCGAACAAAACATTTTAAACTTCAATGCACTGGATGCAAATGTAATCGTGTCTGGGAACATTCCAAGTATGATCTCCGAATATTGTCCTGTTGGCAGTTTTTTGGGAGGCTTTTCAAAAGACTCAGACTGTAAAAAGCCATGTCTAAAAGGACGATATTTTCTTACCTGTGAAAGTGATCATACCAGAATGGAACTTCTGACTGATCCGATTAACTGCAGTGTCCGAATCATGAGAAAGATGAATAGAGAGCATCTTATTCCCGTTCTAAAGCAGAAACGAATTCGAAAAGTTTTGGATTAAATAAAAAATCACTTCATTATAGAAGTGATTTTTTATTTAATATTTTCCTTTGGGATACAAAACTTTTATCCGCTCAAACTCTCTCACAGCCGCTAACCCTCCGCTAAAGTCTTTTGCATTTAAATAGCCAACTGGGATCGTCATTAGTCCTCTTTCGTTGATGTAACCAAATAGATTGTCTTGTTTTACAATCTGAAATCCCTCCGCAAATTGGTTGGGGATAAAGATATCATGCTCATACATAACCTGCGTGATCTCTTCTCCTTCCTTATCAATAAGTCCCCACTTGTCTCCTTGAAATACCCTCGCCAACCCATTTTGAAATTCTTGTGCGAACGTATATTTAAGTTCGATTTTTACTTCCCCGTCCTTATTGATAAACCCATATTTTCCATCCTTTTTGACCGCAGCGAGTCCCTCACTAAATTTGCCCGCACCATCATAAATCATTGGAATTACAATACGCTGAGTGCGGTCGATGTACCCATATTTGTCTTCATTTTCTACAATAATCAAATCCTCATTTAACATGATTGCATCATCATAAAGTGTCTCAATCACTCTGGTGCCCGTTTGATCAATATATCCATACTTTCCATTCTCTCTTATTCTGGCAAGACCAAAGTTAAATGAATCCGCATACTCATATTCAAATGGAATCACCACTTCTCCGCTCTGACCAATAAATCCATACTTTCCTTCTCTTCTTGCCCTGGCAAGTCCATCACTGTACGGGGAAAGAGCACTATAGATTAACCCCGTCATTTCTTCGCCATTTTTTCCTATGAATCCGTATTGATTATCTTTGCTAATCTTGATCACATCGCCCATCTCCAAACTGTCATATAACGGCGGAATGACCTGCTTCCCATTTTTATCAATTGCACCATATTTTTTATCTACAACAATTTGCGCAAGCCCATTCTCAAAGTCATCTGCTTCATCATATAGCTGAGCAATCTGCATTTTCCCTCTCGTATCGATGTAACCCCATTTTCGGTTTAACTTTACCGCAGCAAGCCCCTCATGAAAATCCTTTACATCATCATACTTTAATGCAATTGTCTTTTTTCCTTTTTCATTGATATAACCCCATCGATCATTTAGCTTTACCGCCACGAGGCCCTCACTAAATTTACCCACATCTTCATATGAAAAATCTATTTTGACTTTTCCAATGTAATCAATAAATCCATAGTTTCCGTCCTCCCATGTTAGAACAAAGCCTCTGGAGAGAATAAAGTCATGTTTGCCATATTTAAATGCAAGAACCGGTTTTCCCTTTTTATTGATAAATCCATATTTGTCATTCTTCTCAACTTTTGCCATAGCATATTCAAAATTTTCGGCGTCTGTATAGATAAATGGAATTTTTTCTACCCCCTCTTTATCAATATAACCATACTTTCCCTCTTTTTTTACTGCGGCAAGTGACTCTTTATAACTTTTAACAAAATCATATGTAAACGGGATTACCTCGTTTCCATTGTAATCAATAAATCCCCATTTTCCATTTTTTAAAACACCTGATAACCCCTCGCTAAAAGGATAGGCATAATCATAAGCAAACGGAATTCTTAACTCTCCTGTCTCATTGATGAATCCCCACTTTCCCTCTTTAATCACCGCCGCCAACTTTTCACTGAACCGATGATGGTCGGTAATGAGTTCTTCATCCTCGCTTACTTCGTTTGTAAATTTATGCATGTCGATTGAAGGTGAGTATTCCGTATAAACAAGTGGGATCATAATCGCTCCCGTTCCATTGATATACCCCATTTTTCCATTACTCACAACCGCAGCAAGCCCCTCATTGATTGAATCAGCGTAATCATAGACCAGCGGAATCGCTTCTCGCCCAGTCTTATCTATAAATCCATACTTGCCCTCTTTTGAAACCACAGCAAGTCCTTCCCTGAAAGAAGCGGCAAAATCATAGATGAGCGGGATAATCTCCTCCCCCCTCTCATTGATAAAACCATATTTTTTTTCTTTGTAGACTAAAGCCAACCCATCCGAAAAGGGTTCCACACTTTGATATATAAATTCCAACTTCTCATTTCCATAGATATCAACAAAGCCATATCGATTGCCCATCCTATTATGTTTATAAGCCACAAGCAACGTATTTTCGTCGAAAGCAGGTATATTTTGCACCGTTTTATTTTTACACCCAACTAGAATAAAACCGATGATTAGACCTATTAGAAATAATTTCTTCATGCATTCCTCCGTATGGCATAAGTATATAACAGCATTTTAATATTTCAATACTTTTTGTAAATTATATTTCAACATGTAAATTGGAAATAAGGGTTTCCCTTTACATTTTGGCAAAGCTGTTATATAATTTCATCAAATAGGAGCATTATGCTATGTCTAATCCATCTGCTTACTACATTGATATGAGTGCATTGTTTCA
>JAVBPT010000041.1:0-39822 GCA_031549455.1 Eubacteriales bacterium | reverse complement strand
CATTAAAGATGGCGGAGATATAGCAAAGGAGGAATATGAGACCTGGTTAAGAAAGGTTTATGATGCAACAGCAAAGGTTTCAGATGATAATCGTAATGTTCAAGGTTTTGGCTTTGGTGATGGTGATATAGAGAAGACGTTTGAAGAAGTTCTAGCAGGCGGATTTATTCAAACTTGGTCATACAAATATAAAGAAAGATTTATGGATGTGTACCCTGATACAAAAAATGGTAAGTTTACAGTAAGTAATAATAAAGTATATGGCACAGATGAAAGCAAAGATATTGCTGTTGGAATTAGCATTAATATGGGTATGCAAAAAGGTTTTGACGAATATGAAAAAGATATTGAAGATGCTTTTGACAAATATGGTGATCAAATTGAGGATGCTTTAAAGAATTATTAAGGTATATATAATAATACTTGTTTATAAGTTTACAAATTTTCACAATATTACCCTAAACTGCCTTGATTGATAATAAAATGAAGGCAGTTTTTTAAATGGCGTGTAGTAGTAACATATTGTACGTTACAAAATTTGTGATAGGTCTTTACTTTTTAAAAATATTAGTATAGAATATCTATATGAATTTTAAATCTTATGTATTTTACTCAATACATATGGCATTGTTTTCTAACAAGTGGGGGTAAGTAGGGGGTAAAATTCATAAAATACTATGATAATTAACAAGTGAAACAGCATGAAAACATAATAAATGCCAGTGATATGCGCGAGTGGCTCAGTTGATAGAGCATCTCCTTGCCAAGGAGAGGGTCGCGGGTTTGAGTCCCGTCTCGCGCTTTTTTTATTGTTTAGTTTAAATAAAGAGATTTTGAGATGAGCATTCACTGATTAGGACTGTCGTATTTCTACGATAGTCCTTTATTTTAGTAGGGGTTTTATTCTCCTTAAGTTACTGGTGGGGTGATAGGTTCATATGCTTTTTCTAATAAGGTTCCCAACTTTAACATTAATACTAATTCACTTTGCATAACTGTAATTAGTGTCTTATTAATGCTAATATCTAACTCAATTAAGTCATCGAGCGAGATATCCGTGTTTATTTCTTGCCCTTCTAAGGTGCCTAGAAATGATTGTATTTTTTCGCCTCCCGCATGAGTATATGAGCAAGCCCTAACTCTTGAAGTCCTATAGATGCAATGGCAATATTAATAGAGTCTTCTCTGTCAATATTAATATCTGGAATATTTGGTATTGACATAATGCTCACTTCCTTTCTATATATGATATTCCTTGGACAACACACTGCGATCAAGCATACGGATTTATTTTGATAATTTCTATAATACTTTTCAACTTATTTACCAAAAGATTTTCAATTTTTTCAATTCCTTCCAACGTTTTATGGATACTTTCGTTAATGGCAATTAAATCGTTTGGATGATTACAAAATTCACTTTTCTCTAGAAAAGCTTGCATCTTTTTACCCTCCGCATTTATAATGTGGGAAAGACTTAGTTCTTCCATAGCAATAGAGCTTAAAAGTAGGTTAATAACCTCTTGTCTACATAGGCTGATTTCAGGATTAATATCTGGAATGTTTGGCATTGACATGAAATCACCTCCGGTTTGTACTTATATAAAAATATATGAAATATACAAACAAGTGTGATAATGACTAAATCCTAGAAAGTACAACAATGCATAAAAAAAGATGAAATGTAAGACTAAAGTGGGCACTTGAAGTAGCAGAACCTTTTGATACGTCTATAGGTAAAAATGTCATAAAAACAAATATAGCATCATAAAGATAGTAAAAAAAGTGAAGAGGTTAGAATGCTGTATATCAAAACGGTAGATGATACACAGATTGCATTTGAGGATATTAATAAGTTTAGAGAGGAAACCATTGTATTCGTGCATGGTTGGCCGTTTAGCCATAAAATATTTGAATACCAGTACGACTTCTTGGTAGACAATGGCTATCGTTGTATTGCACTTGATTTAAGGGGATTTGGAGAATCTGATACCACAGCGGGAGGATATAGTTACAATGGTTTGGCCAATGATTTATACGAGCTCATTTCCAGTATCAAAACGGAGTCTGTCACACTGGTAGGATTCTCGATGGGAGGAGCCATCGCACTGCGCTACATGTCTATTTTTAGAGGGTATAAAGTGAAGAAATTGGCACTCCTTGCAGCAGCAGCTCCTACCTTTACAAACACGGAATACTCCCCTTGCGGAATGACGAAGGAGGAGATAGATGGATATATCACACAAGCCTATCAGGATCGTCCTCGGCTAGTTTCTGATTTTCAACGAAACTTTTTTGCTAATAAACATAGCCAACAGTTAAATGATTGGTTTTACGTTATTGGAACCAATGCATCAGGGATTGGGACCATTAAAACAGCCATTTCCCTTCGGGATGAGATTATGATTGGAGATGTGAAGCACATTACTGTACCAACTGGTATTTTCCATGGAAAAAAAGACCTGATCTGCCCGTATGAAAAGGCGTTAGAACTAAATGAAGAAATTTTGGGTTCAAAACTCTTTACATTTGAGGATAGCGGTCATGGTGTTTTCTATGATGAACTGGACCATTTCAATGATACATTTTTAGACTTCTTATTGGATCAATCGTTACCAGGTGAGGTTTCTGTTTCAACCACCCCATAAGGATCCTCTTTTAGTTTATGAAATAGATAAAAAGTTAGGAATAGAAAGGGAAAAGAGAAAAGTCCCGTTCCTAAAACGAGGAACAACTTTTGATTTAGATGGATGCTCTGATTTTGGGTAGGGTCAGGGTGGTATAAGAGCATGAAGCTCAGCATGCTAAACTGAGAAGCGTTGATGGTAAAATGCATAGTGATGGTAGAAAGAAGTGTTTTGGTTTTCCGCAATACAAAACAAAAGAAGACCCCGCTGGCAAAGGCATAGCCAAATTGTTGAAGGTTTCCATGAAAAAGAGCGAATAAAAACGAAGAAAGAAGTGTAGCAACCCAAAACCTTTTGTCTTTTAACAGGTGTGCTTGAAAGATTCCTCTAAAGAGGAACTCCTCAATAATAGCGGGGATAACAGCAATCGTAATGAGTGCAATCAAAAATTCATTTTGAAGGTCGATGTTTAGAACAAATTCGGTTACCACGTTTTCCTTTTCAAATAGACTACCGATGGAGGAGAGGAACATGCCAACGGGTTGAACGGAGAAGCCTAATAAAACAGAGTAAAACAGATTGGCGTTCGAAATTTTAGAGAGGTAGAGCATACCCCTTTTGGGGACGGCAATCCATATATAAAGGAGGGTGGGCACAGCAAAAGAGAGGCTGTAAAGAAAAAGCTGAAAATAGAGTGGTGTAAAAAGATCCAGCCTGATCAGTAAAGATTGTAATGGTCTTGCGATCCAGAACATCCAAATGAATAGTAAAATAAAAAAACCGAACATCTTTATATAATTTTTCATTTTTATACCTCATATATTTATTATCATACAATAAAAATAAAAAAAGGAAAGATAAAATGAATATTTGTATTGACGGAAGAGGGGCGGTCTGGTATAGAGGAACAGGGATTGGTACCTATACCTTTGAGCTGTTAAAGTATTTATACCTAGATACCCAAAACCAATATTTCATCTTACTCCCAGCTGAGGATGTATCGGAGGAAGTACTTGCAGTAACAAATCCCTATGTCATACATCGGATTGTCAGTCCAAAACATTCTACGGAGGAGGAAGCGGAAATCATCTCTTACCTTGAAAAAATTCAAGCGGATCTTTTTCATGTTCCCCAAAATGGGATCGGCCTACCCCAAAAAAAGGTTTGCCGGTATGTTGCCACTATACATGATATCATTCCCCTAAGAATGCCCAATACAACAAGTAAATCATACTCTGATCTTTTTGCAAGTGAAATCCCCGGAATACTTAAAAGGGCGGATGTGGTTATTACGGTGTCACAGTTTTCCAAGAAAGACATCTGTGCATATTTCAACCTGGATCCTAATAAAATAGAGGTGACTCACCTTGCGGCTGAGGAGATGTATTATGAGCTCTCCAAAGAAGAGGCTAAGCAAAAAATGCAAGAAAAATACGGGATTCAAGATGACTATATTCTCTATGTGGGTGGTTACGGAAAGAGAAAAAACATTACAACCATTGTAAAGGCCTTTTATCAATACAAAAAACAGAAAAAGACGGACCTGAAGTTTGTCATTGCGGGAGAGGTCAATTATAAGGCGGATGAGGTGATCTCTTTGGTTTCTGAGCTAGACCTTTGTGAGGAAGTACTCCTGATTGGAAAGGTAAAAACAGAAGACATGGTGCATTTATATAATGCGAGCCTTATTTTGGTGTATGTTTCGTTCTATGAAGGATTTGGGCTGCCGCCCCTTGAGGCTGCAAAATGTGGCATACCGATTATTACTTCCAATACCACCAGCATTCCGGAGATTGTAGGGAAAGGTGCGATTCAGGTAGACCCAAACTTGGATGAGGAGCTTTATCAAGCACTTTTAAAGCTTTTAGAAGACCCAAAAGAATATAAAAAAATGTGCGAAAAAGCCAAAAATTTGGCAAAACGTTATGATTGGAAAAAAACCATTCTGGAAACCATACAAATCTTTTCACACATTTTCCAAAATTTTACTTGACTTTTGCACAAAATTCATGCTACAATAAAGATACGAGTGCATCTAGGGATCCATCATTTATTGAAAGGACCGAGCGATGCAGGTGACAATACACTACAGGCACGGGATAAAAACCTGAGCAAAAGTCGTACAACTAGATTTTTGCTTATTTTATTGCAAAAAGGAGGGTTATCTTATGCCAGATAGAAAAAAAACGGCTACTTTGTCAAATTCTTTTGGTGCGTTTATGCACTATTGGGGTCGAAGACTGGAAAAACCAACGATTCAAGCGGTGGATCCTCACATGAAACCGCTCATTATGTGTACGCCAGCGGAAGAAGAGAAAATGCTTTCCATTAAATGTTACACAGATCCAGAGGTACGGGAAAAAATAGCGCAAGGTGAAGAGTGCGATGGACTTTTTGCACTAATAGAAGATGTTTTAAAATATAACCTCGTTTCCTACAATCGGACCATTAAACCGATGTTTAAGAAGATGATTAAAGAGCTACGAGAACAAGATTGTGGGTGGGTCAAACACTTTGAAAGTCGGATTAAGACGCCAGAAAGCGTTTTATATAAGATGGTATCGGATAATAAGAGTATCGCGGATATTTCAGATGGAATTGGAATTCGGATTGTGGTGGATAATTCGGAGGGAGACAAAAATATTCGCAAATTGGCCTATATGCTCATTAAAATGATGAATGGATGCGAGAACCCGGAAGAAGAAGGGCAGATGCAACATATTGCATTTTCCTATTGCAAAGATTATCTAAGTTATCCCAAATATAAAGCGGATGAGTCCGGAAAAGGGAGACTCATGTATAAGGGAGTACATCTAATTTTTAAAGATTTTTATGGTAGACCATTTGAAATACAAATTCATAGTGCGGCTAGTCAGGATCTCAATAAAGAGAGTCATGCGGAGTACAAAACCGATGCGGCTACGGCGATCTTAAAAAAGAAAGCAGAAACAGGAATGACATTAAAAGAGTTAGCGGCATTTAGTACATTTTTAAGTCGACAGGGTGACGGATCTGGGCTGGAAAGATCTAGAGAAATTGTTCCGGCAGAGGTTTACATAACGAGGCTTAAAAAGGAGTTTGGGAACATGGATGAGGTGGGGATGATCACATTGAATCATGACGGAACCACGCTCTATAGTCTCGCTTCCGAATTGGATAATAAAAATATCTTTACTCCACTGGATGAGGAATCAGAGATTGTGGAACTAGGGAATTAAGATGTTGTTGTATATTTAAAAAATATATGATAACATTTTTTTAATGGAGGAATTATGAAAAAGATTTTTCTGCTGTTCATATTGTTCTTTTTAACTTTTGCACCTAAGAGCAATGCAGTAAATTATGAAATGAGGGCTGTAAAAATAGAGGTGGAGGTTCTTCCAAATCAAGACCTTGGGATGAGAGAGTATATTGTGCAAGAGGGGGACTTTAACGGATATATCAGAGATCTGGTTTACCGAAATCCCACTCTTCCGAAGTTTGATGGAACAATCCGCTCTTTTGAGCAAAGTGATCTTTACAATGCGACTGGAATAGAAAACATTAAAATATATCAGGGCATCCTAGACGGAGAGAGCATCACAAAGGGAGAAGAGTTTGTGAAAGTAGATCGAGGAGAAAGCGGCGCATCTTTTGTTTATGAGCTTTCCGATTTAGAAAATGGTTATCGTCTAAAAATGTTTCAGGCTGCAAATTGGGAGAAAAAGTGTTACATCATAGAATATACCTTAAAAGATGTAGTTGTGTTGCATGAAGATGTGTCGGAGCTTTATTACAATTTTATCGGTGACGCCTTTGATGATTTTATCGAAGAGGTGGAGCTTATACTCCACTTACCAGACAATACCTTGAATGAAAAACCAAGGGCTTGGGCCCATGGACCGCTAGAAGGGACGATTCAAATTCCAGACAACAAAACAGTATACGCTAATATAGCAGGCCTTTTCCCGCAAACGGCAATCGATCTAAGAGTTACCTTTAATCAAGGTCTGATTCAGACGGCTAAAAAGAAAACAGGAATCAATGCGTTGGAGAAGATTATTGAGGTGGAGAGCGAGAGGGCGAATGCGGCAAACGAGATTCGAAAAGAAAATCTCAGATCCTATTATGAACATTTGCTCATGCGTGCAGAACGGGTGCTTGAATCGAAAAACCTGGATGAGTCAAGAAAAACAGGACTCAGAAAAAGGGTTGGAGAGTTTAAAAACAGCATCGAACAGGACTTAGATTTAGCGGATATTGAACAAAAATACAATGAGCTTTACATGATTATCGAGATGTTGGAACGGGAGATGAGGCAAAACTCACTCAGAATGATCAAAGCGGTAGCCATTTTGGGCTTTATCCTTCTTCAGGTGGTTTTGGGATTCGTCATTCGCAAATTTTACACCAAATTTGATAAAGAGCCGGAACCGACCATTCAGGTGGACTACTTTAGAGAGATTCCAGACGACTTGGGCCCTGAGGTGGTTTCCTACCTAATGTACAAAAATATTAAAGATACAGCGATTTCAGCCTCCTTTCTTGAGATGATCCGAAAAAAAGCAATTCGAGTGGAGCCCGTTGATCCTAAACAAAAGGATTATCTGTTTATAGATCATGGAGGCGATGCGCTTTTAACCATGGAGGAAAGCTATCTAAAAAAGTGGTTTATTGGTAGAATAGGGGATGGCAAGCAGGTTTTACTAAGCCAAATTAAGAATGAGTCTAAAAAATACAATACGGCCCAGAGGTTTATGGAAAACTATGAAAAGTGGTTGGAGATGGTGAATAGAAAAGCGGAACAAAAGCATTTTTATGAGGGAAATGCACTTGAAAAGATGGGGACGGTTTTCTTAGTTCTTTTTTGCTCCATTGCGGTAAGCTTCTTATGTGGGATGGCAGAAAATTCTTTTCTGGCAGGGATCGCATTTATTGAGGGATTTATCCTCACTTTCTATATTTCTCTCTCCACCAAAAGGACACAGGATGGTGCGGAAGCGTATGCAAAGTGGAATGGTTTGAGAAAATACCTAAATGATTTTGGGAATTTTAAAGAAAAAGTGTTACCAGACATCATTCTTTGGGAAAGATATCTGGTGTATGCTTATCTCTTTGGAATTGCAAGTAAACTTGAAAAAACCATGCGACTTTATCTAAATCAGACTGCACAGTTTGACATGGGGCAGGCTACCCTTTTAAATATGCAGAATATTGCCTTTGCTTCAATGGTGAACCATGCGGTTAGCTCCTCGATTGGTCAAGCCAGAACGGTGGTTGCTTCCCATAATGCCTCAAACAACAATTTCCACTCCTCAAGCGGAGGTGGCTTTGGCGGTGGATTTTCCGGAGGCGGTGGTTTTGGCGGCGGAGGCGGAGGCGGTCGAGGTTTCTAAAAAAGATTGCAATCTCAAAAAAACGTGTTAAAATAATAATGATTAAAATAAGGAGGTATTTTTATGCAATGGATTATATTAGGACTTGTGGTAATCATTTTGTTCTGGATCGTAAGTGTATACAACTCACTTATTACGCTAAAGCTTAGAGTTGAAAATGGGTGGGCACAAATTGATACACAACTAAAGAGGAGATTTGATCTCATCCCAAACTTGGTTGAGACGGTAAAAGGATATGCGGCGCATGAAAGTGGAACACTTGAAAAAGTGATTCAAGCAAGAAATATGTATGCTTCAGCCAATACAGTGGAAGGAGCAGCAGAGGCAAACAATATGCTGACAGGAACCCTTAAAACACTATTTGCGGTTTCAGAAAATTATCCTGAATTAAAAGCCAATCAAAACTTTATGGCGCTTCAAACAGAGTTGACTGGAACAGAAGATAAGGTTGCGTATGCAAGACAGTTTTATAACGATACGGTGCAACGATACAACAGCGCATTACTCATATTCCCAAACAACATCATTTCATCCATGTTTAAGTTTGAACAAAAGAAATTCTTTGAAGTGGTAAATGATGAACAAAGGGAAGCACCAAAGGTTAGTTTCTAGGTGATTTTATGATATTAGAAGATGTAAGAAAAAATAAGCTCTCTTCATTTTTCATCGTGAGTTTTTTTATACTAGTGATTATGATAGGGGTCTATGCGATCTGCATGTATTATGAGATGGGTGCATTCTCGATTGTGTTTGCACTCCTTTTTTCGATTCTTCCGGCAACGATTTCTTATTACAACTGCGATAAGATCATTCTTTCCTTAAATGGGGCGAGAAAGGCAACGAGAGAGCAGGATTTGCTTCTCACCTCTCTCCTAGAAGGTCTATGCATTGCCACAGGGCTTCCAATGCCAAAGATCTATGTGATTGAGGATGAGGCAATGAACGCTTTTGCAACCGGTAGAAATCCAGAGCATGCAGTGGTTTGCGTAACCACAGGTCTCCTAGCGCGTCTTGATAAGTATGAATTAGAGGGCGTTTTGGCGCACGAGCTTTCTCACATCAGAAACTACGATATACTGCTTTCAACTATTGTGACGGTGTTTGTGGGGTTTGTTGTGATCTTATCGGACTATTTTATACGATCCAGCTTTAGGAGAGGCAAAAAAAATGGTAGAAATGGCGGAGGAAGTGCAATGGCGATTTTAGCCATCGCATTCCTTATTCTTTCACCGATCTTTGCTCAGCTGATGCAGCTTGCGATTTCTAGAAAAAGAGAATACCTTGCAGACGCGAGTGCGATAGAAATTACAAGAAATAAAGAGGGACTCAAAAATGCACTACTAAAAATTTCGGGAGATAGTGAGACGTTAGAGGTAGCCAATAAGTCAACCGCACATTTGTATATTGTGAATCCATTTAAAGAGCAAAGGAGAGCAAAAGACAATTGGTTCTCTACTCATCCTGCGACCGAAAATAGAATACAGGCCATAGAAAATATTAAGTAGATGGAGGCTTTATTATGAAAATTTGCCAAAGTTGCGCCATGCCAATGGATGAAACGGGAGAGATGTATGGGACGGAGCAGGACGGGACAAAAACAGATGCGTACTGCACCTATTGTTATCATGAGGGAAAGTTCACACAAGAAATGAGCATGGAGCAAATGATCGAGTTTTGTATTCCATTTATGATGCAAAACGCTGAGATGACAGAAGAGGATGCGAGGCGGATGATGCAAGGGGCACTCCCTGGACTGAAACGTTGGGCTTAGAGATATGGAATATATACCAGCTAAAAATATTGTGACCAAATCCAAGACAACTTACTGGTTTGGTACAGATTACAACATGAATATCTATAGGGGTTGTTCACATGGCTGCATTTATTGTGATAGCAGGAGCGATTGTTATCGTGTTACAGACTTTGATACGGTAAAGGCAAAGAAGGACGCGTTACAGATTATACGAGATGAGCTTGAGGTGAGGAGAACAAAAGGTGTGATTGCAACCGGTTCAATGAGCGATCCATATAATCCTTATGAAGCTGAGTTGAAGCTGACACATAACGCACTTGAACTGATCCATGCTTACCGGTTCGGAGTGGCGATTGCGACCAAGAGTCCACTTGTGACAAGAGATATCCCCGTTTTGAAGGACATCGCTTCATATTCGCCTGTCATTGTCAAGATGACCATTACAACAGCAGATGATGCGATATGCAAGATGATTGAACCACATGTTGCGCCAACAAGTGAGCGTTTTAAAGCGATTCGAACACTTGCGGAAAACAATCTCTACGCGGGAATCTTGTTAATGCCTCTTTTACCGTTTATTAATGATACAGAGGAGAATATTGAGGCGATCATTACGCTTGCCAAACAAAATGGGGCCCGGTTCATTTACTTTTCTCCAGGCGTGACATTAAGAGCAAATCAAAGGGATTACTTCTATGACAAGTTGGACCAGCTCTTTCCGGGAATTAAACAAAAATATATCAAATGTTATGGAGAACGGTATAGTTGTGGCTCTCCAAATGCAAAAAAACTGTATCAATATTTTACGACTCGTTGCAATGAACTTGGTTTGTTGTATGACATGAAAGACATTATACGGAGCTATAAGACGGGTTACGGGAACATGCAACTAAGTCTATTTTAGAGATATATAGTAAATAAAAAGCATAGTATATAGTACGGATGCTTTTTTAATATTGAGGTTAAGATGAGAGTAGGAGTTGATGTGCGGGTGGTTGAGGAACATCTTGGGAGTGGACTCGCAAATTATACATATGAAACTTTTAGAAGAATTTTAAAAGAAGATGTGCAAAACAACTATGTGTTATACAATCCAAATAAGAAGGAATATAAACAGGTCGTAAAGAAAAATAGTCTATTAAGGCTTGGAAGAGATGAGAACTTTTGGGCAAATATGTACACGAATGATTGGGATAGGAAAAAGGTGGATGTGGATGTGTTTCATAACACCGTTAATGGGATTGGGCTTCCTAGGCAAAAATACAAAAAACTTTGCCTTACCATCCATGATCTTATACCGTATATTTATCCTGAAACCTGTGACGTGAAACATCTGGATTATGTTTTAAAGAAGACACCCTATATTGTGGAAAAAGCAGATCTCATTTTCACGGTTTCAGAACATTCTAAACAGGATATTATGCGGTATTTTAATGTGAAAGAGGAGAAGATTGTGGTTACCTACCTGGGTGTGGATGATAAATATCATAAGATGGAAAAGAATTATGCCAAAGAGGTAATTCGTTTAAAATATGGAATCGAGTCCGACTTTATTCTATATGCTGGAGGTTTTAGCCCCAGAAAAAATATCTATATGCTCATCGAGGCTTTTGAAAAGGCTAGAGATAAGTTAACGAGGGATTATAAGCTTGTGATTCTTGGGAAGATGGGTAGGAGTTATGAAAGATTAGAACAGCTGGTGAGAGAACATCAGATCGAAAAAAACATTCTTTTTACAGGACTGGTTTCGGATGAAGCGATGCCCTATTTCTACAATGCCGCTTCCTTGTTCACCTATCCCTCTTTGTATGAAGGGTTTGGTTTGCCGCCTCTTGAAGCCATGAGTTGTAGCACACCAGTGATATCAAGTAACAGCTCAAGCATCCCCGAAATCTTGCGGGATGCAGCAGTACTAATCTCACCACAGGATGTGGAGGAGCTCTCGAGTAAGATGGTGGAGGTTTTGGAAGATGAAGGGTTAAAACTCTCTTTAGTTGAAAAGGGAATTGTAAGAGCAAAGGAGTATTCTTGGGAAAAGACCGTGCAAGGGATGCTAAAAGGATATCAAACTCTACAAAAAGGATGATTGTTTTTGGTCTTTTTTTCTGATATAATAAATCAAAAGGGAGAAAAAAGAAATGCAAATTGAATATGAGGTGAGGGTTCTTGAGATTCAAAAAGAGGAGATGGAAAAGAGGTTAGCGGAACTGGGCGCTGTAAAACGAGGGGAATATGATCAAAGGCGATATGTCTACGATTTCAACCCAAAGATTCCTGGTAAATGGATCAGATTAAGGACCAATGGAAAAAAGACCACGTTGACGATTAAGCAGGTGCTTCAAAAAGAGCTTGACGGGACAAGAGAACTTGAGCTTGAGGTTTCTGACTTTGAAACCGCAAACCAACTCTTGGAACAGCTGGGGTATCCAAGCAAATCTTATCAAGAAAACAGACGAATCCAATATACATTGTCTGGGGTTGAGATTGATATTGACACCTGGCCACTCATCCCGACCTATATGGAAATTGAGGGGAGCTCAACAGAGGAAGTGGAGAAGATGATAGAGAAGATTGGCGTGAATCAGGACAAGATCACGACCCTGGATGTACAAAGCGTATATCAAGAAATCTATGGAATCGATCTGAGCAAAATCGACGTGCTCAAATTTTAGAAAAGAGGAGTTATGGCAAATATTGCATTCACATCGTTAGGCTGTGATAAAAATACAGTGGATACAGAAAAAATGTTGTATTTATTATTGGAGGCTTCCCATATCATTGTGACGGAGGAGGCGCTCGCGGACGTCATCATTGTTAATACCTGTGCCTTTATTCATGATGCAAAAGAGGAGAGCATTCAGTCTATTATAGAGCTTGGGCAGTATAAACAGGATCAGTGTAAGTTTTTAATTGTGACCGGATGCCTTGGGGAAAGGTATCAAAAGGAGATGTTTGATCTTTTGCCAGAGGTGGATGCCATCTTGGGTGTTCATTCTTATGAGAAGATCACAACCATCATAGACCGTCTTTTTGCAGGTGAAAAAAAGATTATAGAAGTGGACCCGGAGATAGAAGATCGGGTATGTGACCGGGTGATTACCACCGCGGGTCATTATGAATATCTAAAAATTGCAGAGGGCTGCAATCATTTTTGCACATACTGTATCATCCCCAAAATAAGAGGAAAGTATAAATCAAGGCCTATGGAGGACATTCTAAAAGAGGCGAAGAAGCTTGGACAAGCAGGAGTGCGCGAGCTACTCGTGATTGCCCAAGATAGTACAAGTTATGGGATCGATTTATATCAAGAACTCAAACTTCCAAAACTACTCTCTGAGCTTTGCGAGATAGAAGAATTCGATTGGATCAGGCTCCTTTACTGTTATCCGGAAAACATTACAGAGGAATTGATTCAAGTGGTTGCAAAAGAAAAAAAAATATGTAAATATATAGATATACCCTTGCAGCATACCTCTAATAAAATCTTAAAACAGATGGGAAGGCGCGTTTCAAAAGAAAGGATTTTTGAGATTGTGGCAAGATTGCGAGAGCTTGTTCCGGAGATGATTATCCGAACCACAATTATCGTGGGGTTTCCAGGGGAAACCAAAGAGGATTTTCTTGAACTCTGTCAGGACGTCAAAGAGCTTCGCATCGATAAGCTGGGTGTTTTCACCTACTCGAAGGAAGAAAATACATCCGCTTACAAAATGAAAGCGCAGGTTCAAGAAGCTGAAAAGCAAAGACGAAAAGAAACCCTGATGGCTATACAAGAACGAATTGTGGAGCAGAAAGCCAACGATTGGATGGGAAAAGAACTACTGGTGATTGTGGACGGAAGATTAGAAGAGGATGGGGTGTATTGTGCCAGGTCTTATATGGACTTGCCCAATATTGACGGAATTGTATTTTTTCAAACCGATAAAGCGCATATGACTGGGGAGTTTGTAAAGGTGAAGATTTCGGAGGCGGTCGGTTATGATTTGTATGGAAAGGAAATAGCATATGAACTTACCAAATAGACTAACACTTCTTAGAATTTGCATGATTCCATTTATTGTTTTTTGTATGATGACGGAGCTCATTCCTTATCATCGTCTTGTGGCGCTCGGTCTTTTTATCCTGGCCTGTTTAACAGATTGGCTAGATGGGTACATTGCACGAAAATACAACCTGGTAACCACACTTGGTAAATTTTTGGATCCACTAGCGGACAAGGTACTGGTGATCTCCGTTTTGATCTGTTTTATAGAACTTGGTTTTCCGCAGGTTTACCTTACAACGATTGTGATTGTATTTAGAGAGCTGGCCATAACAGGATTTAGAATCATTGCGGCGGAAAAAAAAGTGGTTATTGCGGCTAGTAAGCTTGGAAAGTACAAGACAACCTTTCAGATGGTTTGGGTAGTTTTGTTATTTTTACCGATTACAAATGCGCCTTATAGCATGGTAACAGAAATTACCATGTATGTCGTTTTAATCTTAACAATTGTCTCATTCATGGACTACATTTATAAAAATAGAGAAGTCATTCGCTAAATTGCCGATTTTTGTCGAGTTTGAGTATTTTTTAAAAAAGATTGTTATTTGGTGATAAATAAGGTATACTTTGGTTAATGATGTTTGACAAGTATTCAAAATTTAAATAATATGGGAGGTGGCTATGGATAATATGGATCGAACCCTGAAGGGGATGCTTAGTAACGAGAAGACGCTAGCAGATTCTATGTTACAATTTAACAGCATTCAAGATCAAATCAATCAAAAGCTGAATAACAGCTCAGAATGGTTATACAAGAAGGAAGAACAGATCACAAAAATAGAAACCGAATTTTCTAAAATCAAAAAGATAATTAAATAGGAGGCACTTGTGGATAGTGAAAAACAAAGGGCATTAGATGCTGCGCTCACACAAATTGAAAAACAATTTGGTAAAGGGGCCATTATGAAGCTGGGTGATCATGTGGGATCAATGGATGTTGCATCCACACCGACAGGATCTTTAAGCCTCGATATTGCGCTGGGTGTGGGAGGAATTCCAAAGGGAAGAATTATTGAAATATATGGTCCGGAATCATCCGGGAAGACAACCTTAACACTACATATGATTGCAGAGATCCAAAAGAGGGGTGGCATTGCGGCGTTTATCGATGCTGAACACGCGCTTGATCCAGTTTATGCAGAAAATCTGGGTGTGGATATCAAAAATCTATACATCTCACAACCAGACTATGGAGAACAAGCACTAGAGATTGCAGAGACAATTGTAAGGTCAGGTGTTGTGGATATTGTGGTGGTGGACTCGGTTGCTGCTCTTGTGCCAAAGACGGAATTGGATGGAGAAATGGGGGACTCTCATATGGGTCTTCAAGCAAGGCTGATGTCACAAGCGCTTAGAAAATTGACGGCGGTGGTTAACAAGTCAAAATGTACAATCATTTTTATCAATCAATTGAGAGATAAGATTGGTGTTATGTTTGGAAGTCCTGAAACCACTACAGGAGGAAAAGCACTCAAGTTCTATGCTTCTGTAAGGATTGATGTGAGAAGAAAAGATGCGATTAAGATTGGCGAAGAAAATGTTGGAAACCGAGTAACCGCTAAGGTGGTTAAGAATAAAATTGCCCCACCGTTTAAGACGGCAGAGTTTGACATGATTTATGGAAAGGGCATCTCAAGGGAAGGGGACGTATTAGACCTTGCCACGAAATATGAGCTCGTTGAAAAAAGTGGAGCTTGGTATTCTTATGCGGGTAATCGAATTGGTCAAGGACGTGAAAATGCAAAACAATATATGATTGATAACCCAGAGATTTGCAATGAGCTAGATAATAAAGTGAGAAAAATCTGCAATCTTCCAGAACTTGAAAAGGCACCGGTCAAGAAGAGTGAGAAGACAGAGGAAAAGCCGGAAAAAGAAAGTAAAAAGAAATAAAAAAAATAGGAATAAACTCTACGAGTCAGTGGAGTTTATTTTTTCGTAAAAAACTTGACAAAACTTTAATTTATGGTAATATCGAACTAAAGAAGTAGGAGTTTTTCCAAAAAATAGAGAGTGGTCAGCGCGAAGAATAGATCTTGTTCATCGAACCGTTTATGAGAGGCGGACATAATCAAGGAACCAACGAGTCGTTTTTCTTGAAACAGGGGCAATACGATTTGAGATGCGTATCTGGTATGCTTGTTTAAATAAAGGGGAATTCGATTTTGATCATTTAGGATATAGCTGTAGAAACCCTTCTCTTGATTAAACGTTGAAAGAAGGGAAGAAAGCTCAAGACTAATCATTTCCTTCTCTTTAAATACCCCTTTGGGAGAGACGGAGAGTAGGACTTGCTTTGTATTGGACAGGGAAAGCATGCAGTCATTCAGTTTAGAACACCTTTGTAAATATTGAATCAATTTATTATTCAGTCTCATGGTTACCTCCCATATGATTATACATAATAAAAACAAAAAGTGAACCCCTTGGTATACAAATCTGTACACTTGAGATAGGTATTCTTTTTTAATATATTCAGCTATACTATATTGTATAGTTAGAGGTGTTAGATGGATGCGCTAGATCGATTATATCGGAAGGATGAACTCATTAAAAGAAGTGTACATGTGGACCAGGACTTATATAAAAATCTGCAATATCTTTCCTTGGAGGTATATGATGCTTCTGTTAGTAAAATCATTAACGTAGCGATCGAATACATGCTTACCAAAAAAGAAATTCAATATTACAAGAAACCCAAAGGGGTGGATTCGATCTATCGCTCAGTTGTACTTCGTAAATCTCTCTATAGCAGGTTGACGAGCATCAAAGAAATAAGAGGGATTTCCTTTAGCCGTCTGATTAATGGAAGTATAAAAGAATTTCTAGAAGATTATAAAGATAAATTTTAGTTTATTCGAATAGTAATGTAACATTACTATTTTTTTTACGTTTAAAAGGATAAAGAACGCTGTCGCATTTTGTAGACAAAACGCTTCAACTATGATAAGATGAGCTATGAGGTAATAATATGAATGATGTGGTAATTCGTTTAAAAGATATAACCAAAATATACAATGTGGGTGGTGAAAAGGTAGTGGCACTCGATCGAGTGAACCTTGAGATTAAAAGAGGCGAGATTTGTTGTCTACTCGGTGCATCTGGTTCTGGGAAATCCACTCTCCTAAATGTGATGGCCGGAATTGAAAAACTCACGTCAGGAGAAGTGATTATGAATGAGAAAAAAGTCAGCAAGTTTACAGAGAACCAGCTAGCCATTTTCAGGCAAAAATATCTGGGATTTGTGTTTCAATCTTATAATCTTATTAATTCCCTCACTGCACTTGAAAATGTGGAGATGCCGCTGATCTTTAAAAGGATTTCGGCCAAAAATAGAAGACAGATTGCAAGCGTCATGTTAGACAAGGTGGGTCTTACCAGTAGAGTGAAGCATAGACCAACCCAGATGAGTGGAGGGCAGCAGCAAAGAGTAGGCATTGCGAGAGCTTTTGTAACAAAACCAGAGATCGTCTTTGCAGACGAGCCTACGGGAAACCTGGATAGCAAAACGGCAAACGAAATTATCAAACTTATTAAGCAAATGGCGAGAGAAAATAATCAAACACTGGTGATCGTAACCCATGATGCGGGAGTGGCGACTTTTGCAGACAAGATCATACATATCCACGATGGAAGCATTACAAAAGTAGAAGAGATGGAGGAACAAAATGAGAATTAAAATATACATATGGGCGCTCCTACTGTTAATGGTATTTACAAACACGAGTTATGCAGATGCCAATCTTGACTATGAGATTATACCCGCCAATGTGGTGAGGATGAGTAAAAATTATTCCAAAGAGGTTCGGATTGTTTTGACCAACAAATTGTCGGAGACGGTGATACTAAAAAGCCTAGTGATTAGTTCCTCTTGCGATTTTTATGTGGATCCACAAAATACGGGGAGTTTGCTTGGGACTTTACCCCAAGGTGCAACCAACCTAACAGTGGATACGCTGAGCGTGGTATATAAGGGTACCGGAAGCACACTAAAATTTACACTCACCTATACAACAGCTAGTGGAGATAAAACACTTGAGATTAGCACCAACCTTTCAACAAACCCTGAGAAAGAAAAAGAATATATTGAGATTGACACCACACCAAAAGATTATGCGCCGAATATTACAGTGAGCGTATCGAAAGACGCAGACCTTAACTTTACACCCAAACAAAATTTTGATCTTGAGGTTACCTTAAAAAACAATGCAAAAGATTATGCCAGAGATATAAAAGTCTCCTTGGTCTTTGACAACGCTCCATTAAACTGGAGAACATATAATGGCGCAATCGAGATGGGGACCATCTATGCATATAATGAGAAGAAAACAACGCTAAGACTGCGCGTTAATGACAACGCTAAAAAAGGACTTTACCCTTTAAAGATTGAGATAAAATATACGGATGACAACGGAAAAAGCTACACCAACACAGACAGCATTTATATTAACATAACAGAGGAACTCACGAATCCGCTGCTTGTTTTGAGCAATATCGCTTATGACAAAGATGTGATTGCGGGAGAGGATTTCAACCTTTTTTTAACCTTTAAAAATGAGGGCGGCTTCTCAGCTAAGGGCGTAAAGTTTAAGCTAGAAGGGCTTGGAAAAGATCACTTTATTCCAAAGGAAGCGAATGATATTAAGCTGTTTGATGTGATTAAGGCAGGAGCCTCTCAGGAGGTACGATTTCTACTAGCTCCTTCGACCAAGATTGAAAATGGACTCAATGAGTTAAAAGTGGCCATTGAATATACCGATGACAATGATAAAAGTTATACGGAAACCAAGACGATTTATGTGAATGTGAAATCTGGAAATGAGACGGACGATAGCAAGAGTACACCCAAGATTATCATTACAAGCTATAGTACAAGTATTGGAACGATTAAGGCGGGGAATACATTCAATCTAAATTTTTCATTTCAAAACACCAATGGGAGCAAGAGCATACGGAACCTAAGGGCGAAAATTACGCCAGAAGGGAGTGTATTTAGTCTCACAAAGGGGAGCAATTCGTTTTATGTTGAGAAATTGGATGCGAAGCAAAGCGCGGCAAGGAGCATCGAACTAAGAACAAAGGCGGATGCCGTCTCAAACTCATACGCAGTATCCATTGCTTTTGATTATGAGGATGCAGATGGGGCAAGCTATAGCACCACAGAGATTATTAATATTCCCGTGGCGGAAAATTTAAAGATGGTTATCGACAATCTTTCGGTTCCGCCGATGCTGTTTATAGAGGTGCCGACCAGTATCAATTTTGAATACTACAACATGGGAAAGGCCAAAATGAGCAATTTAAATGTGAGCGTACGAGGGGACTTTGAACCCAAAAACCAAATGAACTATGTTGGGAACATTGAGGCGGGGAAGAATGATTACTATGATATAGAGATTGTACCCAAAAAGAGCGGAAATGTGAATGGCGTGTTGGTTCTCTCTTTTGAGGATTCAAATGGAGAGGTGATTGAAGTTGAAAAACCTTTTTCCGCTTTTGTAGCAGAGACAGAAATGAATGATCAACCGATAGATATGTTGCCGACACCGATTATAATGGAGAAAAAAGGAATCTCAAGATGGCTTCTTGGGCTTTCTGTGATCGCCACTTTTCTGCTTGCCACATTCATTAGTAGAGGGATCACCATATCAAGAATTAATAAAAAATTAGAGGAAGAAATTTAAAGAGGGGTGGGAAATGGCTAGAATTGCAGTTAAAACAGACATTTATTCAAAAGGAATCAGTGTAAAAGGTCCGGGAAGAGAAATGAGTCAGGAAGTGCAAGTAGTAGATGACGGGAACTTTTTTACCAAAAAGGTGAGCTATCTTACCTCTTGTATTCTGCTTTCAGTCATTTTTATCTTATCGGTTGGATATGGTATCTTTTTGGGTAGAAAGAAAATGAGAAAGTACAGGTAAGATATGAAATTTGTGGATTTTGTAAAGATGGGATTTAAAAATCTCTTTCGAAAAAAGATCAGAACCTTCCTAACCGTTCTGAGCGTTTCAATCGGAGCCTTTGCCATCATTATTATGGTGTCTTTAGGTATTGGGATGAATGAATCGTTTAAGAAGCAGATCATGGAGAATGGGAGCCTGAATCTAATTACGGTGGATCCATATTATTACCCGGAGGATACAAAAAATTATACGCCAGTTGAGCCAAAAAAAATTGATGATACGGTGGTAGAAACATTATCTCAAATCCCAAATGTGAAATACATCACACCCACCATGCGCTTCTATGGAAGTTTAAAGGCGGGGAGATATGAATCCGGTATTTCAATCGTGGGGATTGACTCCTCCCAGATAAAGTACTTCGATTTTCCGATGGTCAGTGAAGGGGTTATGTTGGATGAGAATAACAAAACAGGCCTTCTTTTTGGGAATGAGTCCACTTGGTTTTACAATCCCAATTCTAGAAATTATAATACCGTCGAGGTGGATGTGATGAAAGAAAGGCTGGCTCTGATTTTTAGGAGTTATACCAATGAGGTGCAAAAGCAGGTGGATGTGAAGGTAAAGGCGGCCGGGAAACTTGAAAACACCACTGGAGATAAGAACTGGAGCGTGTATGTGGATATTGATGAGCTCAAGAAATATAAGAACGAGTATTACAGCATTTTGTCAGCCGAAGATAAAAAGAGAGAACAAGAAAAAATGTATGATAATGTTTGGATTATTGCAAACAACGTGAAAAACGTAGAGAAGATTCAAAAAACGATTAAAGAAATGGGCTTTGGTGCTTACAGTCTAGGAGATAGTCTTAAGTCCTTACAACAAACTGCAAGGACCTTACAATTAATCCTGGGCGGGATTGGTGCACTCTCCCTTTTTATTTCGGCGATTGGGATTGCCAATACGATGATTATGGCCACTTATGAACGAACCAAAGAGATTGGCATTTTAAAGGTGCTGGGTTGTAAGGTGGGGGATATCAAGAAGTTATTCTTGTTTGAGTCTTCTATTATTGGGATTCTAGGGGGGATAACTGGACTTGGATTGAGTTATGGGATTTCATTTGTGCTCAATCGTTTTGGTTCCGGCCTTTTAAGCGGGATGTTTTATATGCCAACGGGTAGCGCAGTCTCCTATATTCCTTGGTGGCTTGGGTTGCTTGGAGTGGGTTTCTCATTTTTAATTGGAATCATTTCTGGATATTTCCCAGCCCAAAGAGCGACCAGGATAAAGGCATTAGAGGCGTTAAAAACAGAGTAAATCTTCTATATTTATGGTAAAAACTATTGAAAAAACAAAACAGACGATGTATAATGTCTGTAAATGAGAAAAAATGATGAAGATTGTTTATTGTAACAACACAGACTTTAAGTTAAGACAGCATCAAAAAGCGATTCGAAAGGCAGTTTGCTTGACGATTAAAGAAGAGGGGCTGCGGGATCAGTTTGAAGTATTTATCTCATTTGTTACCAATGATGAAATCAAAAACTTAAATAAAGTGTACAGAGGGAAAGAAACAAAGACAGACGTGTTGTCTTTTCCGAATATCGTGCTTTGCACAGCTACGCTTTCTGAGATGAAAAAGGATGAGCTAGAAGAGTACAGAGATATTGAGACAGGACTCATCAGTCTCGGAGACGTTATTATAGCGCCAGACGTGATTCGTGGACAGGCAAAGGAATTTAGAAATACCTTTGAAAAAGAACTGATGCTGATGATTATCCATAGTATCTTACATCTTCTGGGTTATGATCATATAAAAGAGGCGTACAAAAAACAAATGTTTGCAAAGCAGAAACAGATTTTAAAAAAGTGGGAGTGTGAATGAAGAATAAAAGCTTATTTGACAGCTTCAATAATGCGACACTGGGTCTTATTCGAGCCATTAAGACAGAACGAAATTTGAAGATCCATATTCTAGCAACGGTCGTTGTTTTTATAGCTTCTCTATTTTTCAATTTAACAACGATAGAAATTTTGATTTTGATGTTCACAATTGTACTTGTGATCACAACAGAACTTATTAATACGTCAATTGAGTCAGCACTGGATGCCATGTTTGGGAATAAAAGAAACTCCCATGTGAAGAAGGCAAAAGATGTTGCTGCTGCTGCAGTACTCATGACTACGTTGAATTCTATCTTGGTTGCATATGTATTGTTCTATAATAAAATCGTGAATACCAAGTTTAGTGTTTTTACCAAATTGAAAAGAATGCCAGTTTACATAACACTGATCTCGATTATACTGATTATCATTTTCACCCTTGTAATTAAAACCATGACAAGTCATAATAAGATGTTACGTGGCGGAATGCCAAGTGGACATAGTGCGTTATCATTTGGTCTGGCAACGGTGGTTGGATTTTTAGGCGCAGGGACAGAACATGAAATGCTACTGATTACACTCGCTTATATACTTGCCTTTTTGGTAGCACAGAGTCGAGTTGAGGGGAATATTCATTCTGCTTATGAAGTGATAGCAGGAGCAATACTGGGTTTTCTATCTGTTATGCTTATGTTTTCAATATTTGCATAAAAAATAATATGAAAGGGTCGTGATATTAGAATGAACGAAGAGTTTGATGAAAAAATGATTAATGCGGGGAATGTTTCTACATTTAGAAAGAAGAGAATAAAAGTTAATTATGGTCGAATTGGGCTGCTTCTATTCATCGTGGTTTTACTTATAACAAGTATCGTTTACGCTGTAATTATGGCCACCAAAAAACCGGTGGATAAAGAACAAGATAATATTGAAACGGACCCAGTTGAGGAGATTATTCTTCCAAAGCCTTGGGAAGTATTAAGTGATAATGAAATGATTAATCCTTTATCAGGGATGCCGATCACAAAGGAACAGGGTGTGAGAAGGTCAGTCATTGTGAGTATTAACAATGCACAAGAAGCTTTGCCGCAATCTGGTCTATCCAAAGCGGACGTGATTTATGAAATACCGGTTGAAGGAGAATTGGTTCGATTGCTTGCTTTATTTCAAGATTTAGACACGGCAAAAATTGGGCCGGTAAGAAGTGCAAGACATTCTATGTTAAGTTATGCCTTTGACAACAACGCTATTTTCGTTCATTATGGCGTGAGTCCCAAAACCACGACTGATATCAAAGCGTATAATAGTCCGAGTCTTGATGGGTTATCCTACCTAGACTCTACAATGTTTACAACAGATAAAACGAGAAAAGCACCTCATGACAAATTTACATCTGGCACAGGGATTCTCGCGGGTTGGGCCAAAGTAAATTATAAGAAAGAAAATAAAGAAGAATATCGACCAATGTTCCAATTTGCTAACACAGATGAAGCCAAATTTGATGCACCGGCGAATAATGTGAAGATAGAATACTCATACTATCAACATTCGGAGTTTAAATACAACACGACAAAAGCACTGTACACACGTCACCAATTTGGTGCAGCTCAGGTGGATGCACTTGGAACAGATGAGACTTTTGATGATATTGAATTGGAATATAAAAATGTTTTGATTTTATTTCAAAAAGTTTCGCCGCTTGTTGAAGCAGGAAAAGTGGATAAAGAGGGAAGAAAAGATATCGTAACCATTGGATCAGGAGACGGGATTTATATGACCAATGGTACACAAATGGCCATCAAGTGGTCTAAAAAGGATATCTATACACCAACCGTTTACACTGATCCATCTGGACGGGAACTTGAGTTGAACAGAGGTAAGACTTGGATTTCAATCGTTCCGAATACCTTTGCAACGAACAACACATTAGAGGGTGATATAATTATTAAATAAAAAGTGTATAAAATTTTTAAATGGAGTCATACTATAATCGATAAAGAGTGTAAGCGTAAAAACTTATATAATTTATTCATTTAAATTTCTCTTTATCGTATTGTAAGCTATGAGTAAGGTAAGATTACGAATAGTATTACACAGAATGCTTATGAAATTAGGGTGTAGCTTTTACATTCACTACTTCAGAAGCTTACAGTAAAAGATATCTTAGGATATCTTTTTTTATAAAAAAAAGGCCTCCGTAGAGGTCAAGTGAAAAAAGGATGAAATAAGATTAAGCAAACTGAATCGCTTTGTCTATTTCCGCAAAGGTTGCCCCGGGAAATAGCTTGCGTAGGTGTGTAATTAATCGCTGTAGTTTTTCATCAGCAAGTTCTGTGCTTTGGGTGCGTAAAGCACGGATTTCTCGAAGAGTTATAAGAATCTCGCTGTCATAGAGTATGTGCCATAGTAAGTTTTGATTCATCACCATGTCTCCTTATACTATTTTGGGTATGCTAATCTTATACGATCCTCCTCATTAAAATAATCTATTCACCTTGCAAGGTGAAAAAAGGTGAATGAGATTAAAAAATAAGAAAATGCGAATAACTAGATTATACACGAAACGTCAAAATATGTCAATTAATTACATAAAAAGACCCTGTAGAAGGATAAAAAGAGATTTAGATAAAGACGTCCGAACACATATTTAGTCCAAAAATAGGATGGCTGTATGATAATGGCAAAAAAAGAGACCCCGTGGGGTCAGTGGTGTGAGAATTCTCGAATATCCAGTTAATTTATTGTTGGATTAGGGAATTTCCAATTCGCAATTTTATCGCTGATGTTGCACACAATGTGCAGTTTTTGATGTGGCGCAAGTTTTTGTTTACTCCCCATTTGAATTATGAGCATGTCGAGCTCGTCACTTGCCTCGCGGAAGTTTTTTCTGTGAAGAAGTCTTTCGACCTCTTCCACCTGGCGCATAAAATCCGCATCTTTACGGAAAGTGGTTTCTAAGGCTGCCATTCTTTTTTGAAAAAGCAATAGTTCGGACACCGGTTTGCTCAGGTCGCCAATAATTTTTTCTAGCTCTGCTGCCGCAAACCGCAATGTGCGTGTTTTCATGTAGTCGATGAGCAGGTTCACCTGAACCTGGGTTCTTGGGTCACCTGTAAGGTAAGCATTTTCTGCACACGAAAGTTGGGCAAGAAAGTCAGGGTCATTTGCGAAAAAGACTTCGAAATTATTGCGTTTATTGATTGTAGCAAGATTGGTCATGGTGTAGTAAACTCCCCTTAATTTTAATTTTTAGTATTGCTAGTTTTTGCTGGATAATAATATCTTCTCAGACCTCCTTTAATTATCATAAGCACATTTATAAAAAGTGAAAAAGATGAAGTGAATGTGAATATGATATGAAAAAAGTAATGGGTATTTGCGAATACGGATATTATATCATGAATCAATATTTTTGTCAATAATTTCCAAAACAATTATAGAAGACGTAAAAAAAGACCCCGTGGGGTCTTAAGTGGGTTTTGCAAAATATATTGATTTTATCAGTTGAATCAGCTGATGGATGGATAGAAGATCTTCCATTGTTCGATCTTCTTACCCACGCGGCAGATAATTCGCAGCATCTTATAAGGAGTCAGCTCGTTATGCGTGCGTTCTCTTATGTAATCGATGAGGGTGCACAGTTCTTCTTCCGCGCTTTGATAGTCTTCTCGGTTGAGGGATTTCTCAATGTGATGGATCTGGGTTGAAAATGGGTCCTCATTTAGGAAGTTTAGCGCAAGATGAATTGCCGTTTGCTCGAAACTTATAGCGTCTGATAAAGGCGCACTAGCAGTACCAATGATCACATCCATTTCAGAGCTTGTAAGGCCGACGCATTGGCTCATGTAGTATTTGAGAGCCAGTATAATGTGTATGGTTCCGACACTTCCCGCGATAAGAGCTGATTCAGCTCTTTTGATTTGCTTTCGAAAGTTGGGATCACTGCTGAAACGCGTTTGAAGTCCTTTGAGATACTCTTTTCTGGCAACCGATGCTTGCTGTAACATGAGATTCTCTCCTTAAATAATTTTTGATTACTTTGCTGATAAAATAACGTATTTTCAAACCTCCTTTTAATAATTCATAACACATTTATAAAAAATGAAAAAGGGATAAATGTGAAACGATATAAAAATAAATAATAATGAGAATGTGGTATAGTATATCACAAAATATCCATTTTGTCAATAATTTCCAAAACAATCATAAGATAAAAAAGAGACCCCGGAGGGTCTTTTAAGTTGTTTGGAAATCTAATTATCCGTCTTATGTAAAGAGTCTAGCTCTATAATCTTCAGGTTTAGAGGAATCAGAGTCGATTACTTTTGGAATCAAACCATTTTGAAATCCTCTGGCTCATGATTCGGAGGAGGGCCTCCATCTCATTTGCTGTGATATCCGGCACAAGAGTGCACAGATAGGCCTTAACCGCCTGAATCTGGTTGATATTTTTCTCGGCAGCTTTGATCAGCTCTCTAAGCTTGGGGTCATCCTTGATGCAGAACAAAATTCCTTTTTCCTGAAGCTCTTCCTGTGGAATGCGTGACATGATGATCATCCTTTTCCTTAAATTTTAGTCGCTCTAGACATAGATAAATAATATTTTTCTCAAACCTCCCTAATTACCATACATTTATAAAAATGAAAAAATGAAGAGTGAGAATGAAGAGTGAGTGTATGGTATAAAAAATAAAAGGGAATGCGAACAAAGTCAGTATATCATAGTTCCACAGATTTGTCAATATTTTCCAGCTCTCTTTCCTATATTTTTCTATCTTTTTCAATATTTTATGATATAATGCAATTAAAAAAGGAAGAGATATGCATAGCATTCATGTTTTGGATCACAAAGTGATCGATAAGATTGCAGCGGGAGAGGTGATTGAAAGACCCGCTTCCATTGTAAAAGAACTCGTTGAGAATTCGATTGATGCCAATGCGAGTGCAATTACAGTCGAGATCAAAGAGGGAGGAAAAAAGCAAATTAAGGTAACGGACAATGGGGTTGGCATCCCAAAAGACCAGGTGAAAAAAGCCTTTATTCGTCATGCGACCAGCAAGATCAATACTGAGGCAGACATTGATCACATCATCTCTCTTGGGTTTAGGGGGGAGGCACTGGCGAGCATTGTGGCGGTAAGCGAAGTGGAGATGTGCACCAAGGTGTTTGAAGACGAGACGGGAATAGGGATCACGATTAGTGGAGGGGATATAAGAGATTTTAAAGAAACGGCAGCCTCAAGCGGTACCAGTATAAGTGTAAACCATCTTTTTTATAACGTACCCGCTAGAAAGAAATTTTTGAAAATAGATCAGACAGAGGCGAGGGAGATTGCAGATTTAGTGAATAAATTAGCGCTTGCTTATCCTGAGATTTCTTTTAAACTGATCAACAATGACAAGCTGGAGCTTTACACAGCCGGAAACCATGAATTGCGACACACCATTCTCGACATTTATGGAAAAGAGATCGCAAGGGAACTAATCCAAGTGACTGAAAATGTGGAGGGCGTTTCTATAGAGGGTTACATCGGCTCTCCGGGTTTATTGAGGGGAAGTAAAATTTATGAGACCTTCTTTGTAAATGGACGATATGTGAAATCCAGCCTACTAAGTGAGGCGCTGATTGAGGGATACTATGGATACTTAATGAAAGGAAAGTTTCCTTTTTGCGTTTTAAATATACGCGTAAATCCAGAGGACGTCGATGTCAATGTACACCCTGCGAAAACCGAAATTCGTTTCAAGCATGAACAAATGGTATTTGAGATTGTGTCCAAGCAGATCCAACAGATTTTACGTGGGGAGGATCTAACCGCTCATGTTAGCCTCGATGCCTCCAAAAAAGAGTCGGTTGTTTTAAGTGGCGAGAAACCAGAAATCGTAGAAGAGATTTGTCTTCCGCATTTTAAAGAGCCGGATAGAGAAGAAATGGTAGAGGAGCGAACGCTAAGGGAGCCTGAAAGAAGCTATCAGAGAAAAGCGGAAGAAGAACCCAAGCTTTCTGGAATGCCGATTCGAAATTACAAGATTGTTGGGCAGGTATTTGATACTTACTGGGTAATGGAACAGGAGGAAAATATTTATATCATTGACCAGCATGCCGCACATGAGAAGGTGTTGTTTGAGAGACTGATTGCCTCACGAAAAAATCAGAGCGTGGCTTCCCAGTTGTTGCTTGAGCCCATTCTACTCAACCTTGTACCGAGGGAGGTAGAGGTCCTCGAGAAAAACAAAGAGGCTTTTAGGAAGTTTGGTTTTTTAATAGAAGAGTTTGGAATCAACACCTATGTAATCAAGGAGATCCCTAGTCTGTTTGGCAGGTTGATGAACCGAGAAAAATTTATGGGGATTTTGGATGAACTGATTGAAGAAAAATATACGGCCAACATTAAGACGTTTGATGACCTTTTTGCAAATATCTGTTGCAAACGGGCGATCAAGGCCAATGATAGAAGGACGGACCTTGAGCTTAAAAGGATTATAGAGGATCTAATGACACTTGAGAATCCATTTAATTGTCCACATGGAAGGCCCATTATTATCAACATTACAAAGACAGAGCTTGAAAAGAAATTTAAGAGGATTGTATCATGAGAGCACTAACAAAAGAGGATAGAGAGCTTATAGAGAGAGTACATAAGATTTATTCAGAAGAAGAACCTGCGTTTATTACAAGGCTTAAAAAAACGCCCGCTCTTTTGAGGTTAAACGAGATCGGACAAAATTGTGGGTTTGACTATCTAAATCCAAAACTTATAACGTATCAATATAATACCACTAGATTTGATCATTCTGTGGGATGTGCGCTCATCGTATGGCATTTTACAAAAGATATAAAGCAAAGCGTGGCAGCGCTCTTTCATGATATTAGCACTCCTACTTTTTCACATGTGATCGACTTTTTAAAAAAAGACTATCTCAACCAGGAGAGTACAGAGGCGCCCACTAGATGTATCATAGAAGAATCAAAAGAGATCAGGGAGATCTTAAAGGATTATCATCTGGAGGTTTCGGATGTGTGCGACTATAAAAAATACCCCGTTGCAGACAACCCTTCTCCCCAATTGTCATCAGACCGGTTAGAGTACACCTATCTGTCGGGTTATATGCTCTTTCACAAAGAGGATGCCTTTTTAAGAGAAAACTATCAGGACATTACAATCGCAACGAATGAACAGGGCGTTCCCGAGATGTGTTTTAGAACAGTAAAGCAGGCGAAAGAATTTGCAAATTTGGCACTTTCAGTTGGGAAAACTTTTGCGTCGGATGAGTGCAAAATGGCTGGAGAATTCTTGGTAAGGATATTAAAAAAGGCCATCTTTCTAAAAATTATTTGTGAAGCGGACTTTATGCGCGATTCAGAAACGAAAATTATAGAAAAAATAAAGAATAGTAAAAATAGGGAGCTCCTCAATATGTGGGATTTCTATACAAAATTTGATCGAGTTTATTGGAGCCATACCCCTGTTTTGGGATATTTTTCGATCAGGCTGGAAACCAAAAAAAGATATGTGAATCCGCTGGTTTTACAAGGAGAAAAAAGGGTCCGCTATTCGGAGATTTCCGTTGACTTTAAAAAATCGGTGGATGCATTCTTAAAGGAAGACGCCCACTATATATATGTAGATTATAAAATGAATTAAGAGTGGTGTGGAGTGATTCCGATCGGAATAGTAAAAATTGTTGTTTAAAAGCGTACATTAAAGGGGGAAGAGTATGAAGAATAAAGTAGTTGTCATAGCGGGGGCGACCGCAACCGGAAAAACAGAAGTTTCTATAAAGTTCGCCGAGCGGATGCATGGAGAGGTCATCTCTTGTGATAGTGTACAGGTTTATAAAGGTCTAGATGTGGGCAGCGCCAAGATTAAAGAGGAAGAAAAGAGAGGCATTATCCATCATATGCTGGATGTTGTTGACCCCGAAAAGCCATATGATATTGCTCAGTTCCAAAAGGAGGCAAGAAGATGCATCGGTGAGCTATTTGAGAGGAAAAAGCTTCCCGTCCTTGTTGGTGGAACGGGGTTTTATATTCAAAGTGTGATTCGAGATGTATATTTTACAGAAATGAAGAAGGATGAGACAATTCGAGGGGAGCTTGAAAAAGAGCTTAAAGAAAAGGGGGCAGAAGCTTTTCATGAAAAATTGCGTGAAATGGACCCGAAGTCTTATGAATCGATTCATTACAACAACACAAAAAGAGTGATTCGGGCTCTAGAGTACTACCTTTTGACAGGGAAAAGGATTTCGGAACACAATGAAATAGAACGAAAGAAGCAAGAACTGTATGATACCACCTTTTTTGTTCTTTACTTTAAACAAAGAAACCTTCTTTATGAGCGGACGGATTTACGTCTGGATCAAATGGTTCAGAATGGATTATTTGCTGAGGTGGAGGCATTGATGAAAAAAGGCCTAACCAGAGAACACATTTCAATGCAGGCCATTGGATATAAAGAAGTGTTGGAATATTTCGCGGGGGAGGTAAGCCGGGAAGAGTGCATTGAAAACATAAAAAAGAATACAAGACATCTGGTAAAAAGACAATATACTTGGTTTGCTCATCAACAAAAAGATGCCCATTTTATCGCGGTGGACGATGCAGGATTTGATTCCGAAAAGATTGCTGAAGAGATGATGAAGAGAGTAAAGGAGTAGTCAGATGAACAAAACGTTATTAAGCAAAGAATATCAAATTTCGGGGTCAGTGGTTGACTTTGTCTCCAAGGTAGAAGAGGAGGTTCTTCCGGAATTTAAAAAGATTGATGAGGTGGCAGAATATAATCAATATAAAGTGCTTTCCGCTTTTAAAAAAAACAAGGTGAGTGAGATGCACTTTAATGGGACCACCGGGTATGGTTATAATGATGCGGGAAGAGAGGTCATTGAGAAGGTTTATAAGGACGTTTTTCATACGGAGGACAGCTTGGTTCGAATCAACATGGTAAGCGGAACACATGCGCTCAAGACCGCTCTTTTTGGAAACTTAAAACCAGGGGATACATTTTTTTCTCCAACGGGAGAGCCTTATGATACCATCTTGGATACCATTAAGGCATTGGAGGAGCACGGTATTGCTTATAAACAAGTGGATTGGATTGAAAATCGAGAAATCGATTTTGATGGGATTAGAAAATGCATTACAGGAAAAACAAAGCTTGCCCACATCCAGCGTTCAAGAGGGTATAGCACGAGAGACAGTCTCCCAATTGAAACCATTCGAAAGATTATCAGGGTGATTAAAGAGGTGAAGGATGACGTCATCTGTATGGTGGATAACTGTTATGGAGAATTTGTAGAAACACTTGAACCAACAGATGTAGGAGCGGATATGGTGGTGGGTTCTCTGATTAAGAACATGGGAGGAGGGCTTGCGCCAATTGGAGGATACATTGCTGGAAAGAGGGAGTATGTAGAAGCGGCAAGCTTTCATTTAACTGCACCGGGTCTCGGAAAAGAGATCGGGGCGAGTCTTGGACTCAATCGAAGCTTTTTGCAAGGCCTTTTTCTTGCCCCCACAGTAGTGGCGAATAGTCTGAAGGGAATGATCCTCTTCGCGAGGGCGTTTGAAAAACTGGGATATGAAGTGAGTCCTGGAGCCTTTTCTGAGCGAACAGATATTGTGCAACAGATTCATCTAAAAGATGAAAATAACATCATTGAGTTTTGCAAAGCGATTCAGGCTTCTTCACCAGTTGATAGCCATGCAGCACCGGAGCCATGGAATATGCCAGGGTATGATAGCAAGGTCATTATGGCGGCGGGGACTTTTATTCAGGGAAGTTCGATTGAGCTCTCGGCGGATGCACCGATCAGAGAGCCTTATACGGTCTATCTACAGGGAGGATTAACCTATCCTCATGTAAAGCTTGCACTCCTCAATGTGCTTCAAAAAAGTTTTTTCAAAAATCTTGTAATATAACAAAATAGTTGTATAATATATTGTAGTAAAGGAGGAACAAAGAGCAAATTTAATTTTTGAGGTGTAAAAAATGCAAACAAATAAAAAGATTGTGATTATTGGTGGTGGAACAGGTCAAGCAGTGTTTTTAAGGGGACTCAAAAACTATACTGAGAATATTACGGCTGTGGTGGCCGTTACAGACAACGGGAGTAGTTCGGGAATGTTGCGTGAGGACCTTGGAATGCTTCCTCCGGGAGACATTCGTTCTTGTATCCTTGCTCTAGCGGATACAGAACCAACGATGCAGGATGTTTTTCAATACCGATTTGATCGAGGCAGGTTACAAGGCCAATGCCTCGGAAACTTATTTATCGCAGCGATGTCAGAAATATTTGGTAGTACTGAACAGGCCATCGCGAAGATTTCAGAATTTTTAGCCGTCAAGGGGAAAGTGCTTCCAGTAAGTTTGGACGATCTGCAACTTTCTGTAAAATTAAAAAATGGGAAGATCGTAACGGGAGAATCCGGAATCAAGCTGGAGGTTATTAAACAAAAAACAGCGATTGACACTCTATTTGTAGAGCCCAATCCAAAGCCATATCATGCTGTGCTGGATGAAATATATAAAGCGGATGCAGTCGTGATTGGACCGGGTAGTTTGTATACCAGCGTTTTGGCAAATCTGGTTATCCCAAAAATCGCAGATGTTTTAAGAGAAACAAAGGCAAAGAAATTTTATGTGGCAAATCTGATGTCACAGCCTGGCGAAACCGATGGTTACGAAATCATAGATTATCTAGATGTAATTAAAAAACATGTGGGAGATGGCATTATCGACACGGTTGTAGCCAATCATTACGTGATCGATGCGAACATATTAAAGGAACAAAGGGTTGATGACGAATTTCTAAAAACAGGATCTGCATTGACGGAAGCGATTGACAACTATGGAATACAGGATTCTACGCAGCTTCTTTTGGACGATAAACAGAAAAAAGAAATCAAAACTCGGGGAATTGAGATTGTGGAGGAAAATCTAATTGAAATCAAAAAGGGTTATATCCGACACAATGCACAAAAGTTATCCGAAACGATTCTAAATAATATTTAATAGTAGGGTAGGCGCAGAATGCGTCTATTTTTTATTTCTCCTTGCACATTTCATTTAAGAATGATATATTGATATGTAGAAATTTGGAGAAAAAAGTGGAAAAAGTCTCGCCGATGATGAAGCAATATATGGAGATTAAGGAACAGAACAAAGATAGCATCCTTTTTTTCAGATTGGGTGACTTCTATGAGATGTTTTTTGAGGATGCCATCCTCACGTCAAAAGAGCTTGAGCTCACACTAACAGGGAAAAATTGTGGTCTAGAGGAGAGGGCGCCGATGTGTGGCGTTCCCTACCACGCTGTGGAAATATATATCAAAAGACTGACAGACAAGGGATATAAGGTGGCCGTTTGCGAGCAGACAGAGGATCCAAACCTCACCAAAGGCATTGTAAAAAGAGAAGTGGTAAGAATTGTGACGCCTGGAACAGTCATCGATGTGGACAATCTCGAGAATGGCAGTAATCATTATTTAATGTGCATCTATCAACAGGCTGAGAAAAACTTTGGTGTTGCGGTTGTGGATACCACAGTGGGAGAATTTAAAGTAACGAAGCTTGAAAATAAGACACTTTCAGATTTAATGGGTGAGATTGCAAAATATGACCCGGCTGAGGTTGTTGTGAACGCTCGGTTTTATGAGAACGAGGAAGCCAAAAGAGCGATTTGTGATCGTTTTAAAGCCTTTATCAACTTTTTACCAGACTATTTTTTTGATCTTGATTTTTGTATTAAAAAGTTAAAGCAACACTTTAACGTGGCCACGCTAGAAGGGTATGGAATAGCAGGAGAGGAGAACGTGCTCATTGCCTGCGGGGCAACCTTAGAATATCTATATCAAAATCAGAAATCGAGTCTTGGGCATATTTCGAAGGTGTCGTATTACAATACATCGGACTATATGATTTTGGACCTTTCAACCAGGAGAAATCTAGAACTTGTTGAAACATTAAGAGAGAAGAATAAAAAGGGTTCCCTCCTTTGGGTGTTGGATAAAACCAAAACTGCCATGGGGGCAAGACTTTTGAAAAAATGGTTGGAGGAACCGCTTATTCACCAAGAAGAAATTATTGAACGTTTGGATGGAGTAGAGGCATTCAAAGAGGCACCATTGCTTCGCATGGAGGTCAGAGAACTATTAAGTGGGGTGTATGACTTTGAACGTTTGGTTAGTAAGATCGTGTACGGGACCATTCATGCGAGAGACCTGATTGCGCTAAAATCTTCTATCAAGATGCTTGCGCCCATCAAACTTAATTTGGAGGACATGGGTAGTGTGATTATTCAAAAGTTAAACCGGGATGTTGATTTATTGGAGGATGTCTGGAGGTTAATTGAGGACGCGATTATAGATGACCCACCCTTATCAGTTCGAGAGGCCAACATGATTAAAAAGGGTTATAATAAAGAGGTAGACACCCTGAGGGAAGCCAAAAACAATGGAAACACATGGCTCCTTGAGATCGAAGCGAGGGAGAGGGAAAAGACTGGAATCAAAAACTTAAAAGTGAGCTATAACAAAGTTTTTGGTTATTATATTGAAATTACGAAGAGCAATCTAGCGAATGTTCCCGACTATTTTATCCGTAAGCAAACCATTGCAAACGGAGAAAGGTTTATCACCGATGAGCTTAAAAAGATTGAAGACACCATCTTGGGAGCAGAGGATAAATTAATTAAACTGGAGTATGAACTATTTGAAAAGGTGAGAGAAGAGATCCTAAAACAGATTGTGAGGATACAGAAAGTGGCAGGGGCACTAGCAGTTATAGATGTCCTACAATCCTTTGCTGAGGTGGCAGATAAGCAAAAATTTGTAAAGCCGGAGGTCACGTCAGAGGATGTGATTGAGATTAAAGATGGGCGACATCCTGTGGTTGAAAAATGGATGAGCGATGGTCAGTTTATTACAAATGATACGTACCTGGACAATGCAGAGAATGAGATCGCCATTATTACTGGTCCAAACATGGCTGGAAAATCTACGTATATGCGGCAGGTGGCAATCATCACCTTGCTTTCTCAGATTGGAAGCTTTGTACCAGCTAGTTCTGCTAAAGTGGGTGTGGTGGATCGGATTTTTACAAGGGTGGGCGCATCCGATGACCTATCCCAGGGGCAGAGCACGTTTATGGTGGAAATGATTGAAGTGGCTAACATTTTAAATCATGCCACTAGCAAGAGTTTGCTTATCTTAGATGAAATCGGAAGGGGAACCAGCACCTTCGACGGGCTTAGCATTGCCTGGGCGGTCATTGAGCATCTACACAAAAAAATCAAGGCGAAAACCCTTTTTGCGACACACTATCATGAGCTTACAGAGCTTGAGAAAAAGCTAGAAAATGTAAAAAATTATTACATTAGTGTAAAAGAAGTGGATGACGATATTCTGTTTCTTAGAAAAATTGTGGCTGGAGAGTTAAAAAATAGTTACGGGGTGCAGGTTGCAAAACTGGCAGGGGTTCCAGCAGAGGTTACGAAAAGGGCCAAGGATATTTTGAGAGAATTGGAGCGGGCGGATGTGGTCAAAAAAGAGGAAACGGCGGATCAAGAGGTGGATCTTTTCTCCTATGTGAATCAACTGAATATTGAGGCAATTACACCGATTGAGGCGATGAATATTTTATATGAATTAAAGAGTAAAATAAAATAGATCAAATTTTCTTGCTTGTATAACTGAAAAAGGGTATAATGGATCTAAAGAAAAAGGGACATTTTGTGATAAAATTTGATAAGCTCGATGTACGTTTTTATGATTCCATCGGTTCTACCAATGAGGAAGCAAAGACTTTAATCAGATTGGGAAAGATTTCTGCACGGACATTGATCTATGCAAATACACAGACGGACGGCAGAGGGCGTATAGGACACAAATGGAATTCTAAGAGCAGAGAGAATATTTATATGACACTGGTCATACCGAATGTGGATTTCTCGGAGAAACTTTCCAGGATAACCATTTTAACTGGGATGGCTGCCTCAGATGTATTAAATTTCAAATTGCAGTGTGATCTGGTCCAGTTAAAATGGGTGAATGACCTATTTGTATATAATAAAAAGTTAGGTGGCATACTGACAGAGACACTTCATTTTAATCAGACATATTACCTAATCATTGGCATTGGGATCAACATACGTCTTTTTGTTGAAGATCTGGAAGAAGAATTAAAAGAGAGCGCAATTTCCTTAGAGCAGATTAAACCAATGTTTTGGTTCGACAAAGAGGAGCTGATTCGAGAGATTTGTTCTAAGGTACTAGAGGAAGTGAGCGCGTATACAGAGGATCAAAATTTCAAAAGAAAGATAAAGGACTATAAAAAGCGCTGCATCACGATCGGTAAAAATGTACATGTTTCGGATTATCATGACCAGTACGAATGCTTTGCTGAGGACATAAATGAAGAGGGAAATTTAATTGTAAGGTTTTCGGATGGCAAAAGAAAGGTGCTGACATCGGGGGATGTTAGTGTGGGGTTAATGGATGGATAAAAAAGAGGCTTTTGAAAATTACATGAAAAACTTTTTAAAGGAGAGTAGTGGTCTCAAGAAAAATAAGATGCTTCTTCATGTGTGTTGTGCAGTCTGCGCTGGTCATGTGATCGAGCTTTTGCTTCCGTATTTTGAGTTAACTTTATTTTTCTATAATCCAAATATCCATCCAAAAGAGGAATACAATAAGAGACTATTTGAGCTTAAAAGACTGATTAGTGAGGAAAAGTGGAATGTACAAATTGTAGAGGGAGTCTATGATATCGAAAATTTTATTGCGGTGACAGATAGATATAAAAAACAAAAGGAAGGGCTGGAGCGTTGTGAGGAGTGTTTTAAACTTAGGTTAGAAAAAACAATGCAAAGGGCGAAAGAGATGGATATAAACTATGTGGCGACCACTCTTTCAATCAGTCCGAATAAGAATGCAGATATCGTTAATAAGGTGGGGAGAGCACTTGGTCTTGAATACAAAATCAATTTTCTCGAAACCAATTTTAAGAAGAACGAAGGCTATAAAAAAACGCTTGAAATCGCTAAAAAACACAACCTTTATCGCCAAGATTTTTGTGGTTGCATTTATAGCGCGATTAATAAATAAGGGTGGCTTATGCTAAAAATAAAAAATATAGAACTTGCAAATCATGTTCTGCTTGCACCGCTTGCTGGGGTAACGGACGTTACATATCGAACCATTTGTAAACAATTTGGTATCGCACTCACTTTTACAGAAATGATTAGTGCCAAGGGTTTACGTTATGAAAACGAGAAAACAAAAGAATTGCTTAAGACATCGGAGATCGAAAGGCCGGTGGGCGTTCAGCTTTTTGGGAAGGATCCCGCGCTCCTAGCGGAAGAAGCAGAGAAACTGCAAGAGACTTTTGATCTTATTGACATTAACATGGGTTGTCCTGTACCCAAGGTTGTAAAAAATGGAGAAGGGTCTGCACTTCTGAGAGAGCCAGAGCTTGTTAGAAAGATCGTTCGGGCGGTTGTGGACCGCGTCCATATACCGGTGTGCATCAAGATTCGAAAAGGATTTGCAGCGGGAGAAGAGAATGCTATTTTAATCGCAAAGATTGCGGAGAGCGAAGGCGCCTCGATGATTACCGTTCATGGCAGAACGAGGGAACAGTACTACAGTGGAAAGGTAGATCTTGAGATGATTAAGCAGGTAAAGCAGGCGGTCAAAATTCCTGTGATTGGAAACGGGGATATTTTTACAAGGCAGGATGCTAATAGGATGATGGAAGCAACAGGGTGTGATGGCATTATGTTGGCCAGAGGGGTGCTCGGAAATCCATGGCTGATTCAGGAGATCTTGGAAGAAAAAGAGATCAAAGTGACCAAAGAGATGAAGATTAAAATGGCACTTTGCCAAACACGGATGCTCATTGAAGAAAAAGGGGAGGAACGTGGCATGGTGGAGATGAGAAAACATATTTTGTGGTATATGAAAAATATTCCGAATGGAGCCAAAATTCGACAAGAGATTAGTAAGGTTTGCTGTTATCAGAAGTTAGAAGAAATGTTGTATCAAATTTAAATGCGAGAATAGGAAGAGTTTATGAAGAAGATTGTGTTTGCAAGTAAAAACAATGGGAAAGTAAATGAAATAAAAAAGATGTTGGCTTCATATGATATAGAGATTGTATCAATGAAGGACATGGGAATTGATATTGAGACCATTGAGGATGGAAGTACATATGAAGAAAACGCAACCAAAAAAGCGGCGGATGTTGCAAAACTTTGCAATGAGATTGTGATTGCGGACGACTCGGGGATAGAGGTGGAGTACCTAGGTGGAAGACCTGGACTATATTCTGCCCGTTATGCAGGAGAACATGGAAGCGACGAGGCGAATGTCACCAAGCTACTAGAGGAACTTTCGGGCGTGCCGATCGAGAAGCGAAGGGCAAGGTATGTCTGCTCTCTCGTGGCAATTTTGCCGGATGGGACAAAAAGGGTGACCAGTGGTGAATGGAGGGGATTGATCACAGAAGAAAGACATGGAACTCAAAGCTTTGGTTATGCCCCGATTTTCTACGATCCAGTTTTAAATGCCTATAATGATGAGCTTTCTGAGGAAATGCGATATGCGGTTAACCATAGGGGAAAGGCATTAAGGGAAATGATGAAAGTGCTAAATATTGAAAACAGAGATTGATTTTTTGACTTTTTCTGTTACAATAAAAATGTGAGTTTTTGCCAAAAAAAATTGAAAATATTAGATTTTTTTCCTTTTATGCACTAATATAAAATTTACTTTTAAGTGAATCCTATTAATAATATTGAAAGAGGTTATTTGTGAAGAAAAAAGAAATGAGTATGAAAAAGAAAATGCTATACCTGGTAATGATTGTGGTCATTCTCATTATACCGACGATATTTGTTTTGTCCAAAACGAATATTATAAATTTTGAAAGAAAGATTCGGATCACAAAGGAGCTGCCGGGGAGTGTTGGCCTTTCGGGTTACGACGAGCAACCGATCATGAACCTTGGCCTTTATAAAAAGATTCCCGCTGTGAAAGGCATCTATTTAAGTGAGTGGACATTATCAACAAGTGCAAATGTTGATAAATGGATAGATATTGCAAAGCAAAAGGAGATCAATGCGTTCGTTATCAACGTAAAGAATGATGATGGAAGAATAACCTTTATAACGAGCTATGAGACCGCGAAACAAATTGGGGCAGATGTGAGTGGGGCACTTAAAAATCCAGAAGAGTTGGTGCTGAAAATGAAACAAAATGGCATTTTCCCAATCGCTCGTGTGGTTGCCTTTAAAGATCCTTATCTTGCAAAGCAAAGGCCGGATCTTTCCATTAAAGACAGTGCAGGAAACGTACTTAGAGTGGGTGGAGAAGCATGGGTCAATCCATATAATAAGGATGTATGGGATTATGTTATAGAGATTGCAAAGGAAGCCGCAAGAGTTGGCTTCTCAGAAATTCAGTTTGACTATATTCGATTTGCCACTGGGGGGCAAATTCATCTAGCGGATTTTGGAGCACCGGGGCAAGAAAAAAACAAAGAACAAATTATTTTAGAGTTTACAAAATATGCGAAAGAACAATTGGCACCACTTGGTGTCTATGTGTCTGCCGACGTATTCGGAACCATCATTACTAGTGCGGTGGATGCTAGAATTGTGGGGCAAAGCTATCTTGAGATGGGCAAAATACTGGACTACATTTGTCCAATGATTTACCCTTCCCATTATGCGGATGGATCTCTCGGAGTCACTTATCCGGATCTAGATCCTTACAGTATGATTAAGCGGGCACTAGAGGAGTCTACCAAGGTGCTAGACGCCATCCCACCTGGAGAGAATAGAGCGATTGTGAGAGCGTGGTTACAGGACTTTTCAGCCCCGTGGATCGCTCATTGGCAAACCTATGGTCCAAAGCAAATGAGAGAGCAGATACAGGCTACCTATGATACAAATCATGAGGAATGGTTATTCTGGAACGCAGGAAATAACTATCATGTAGACGGGTTTAATGCAAAATGAGAGAAATTGTAGTTGATAAAAATAATGAAAATCAGAGAATTGATAAATTTATATTAAAGTACTTTGGAAAAATGCCAAAGGCTTTTCTGTATAAGCATTTTAGGAAAGAAAACATCAAACTGAATCAGCAAAAAGTCAGCGCGGATACCATCCTGAAAGAAAAGGATGTGATTCGAATTTTTATAAAGGACGAAGTTTTAAATCAGCGTTCTGTTAGCAA
>JAVBPT010000057.1:0-32519 GCA_031549455.1 Eubacteriales bacterium | reverse complement strand
TCATGCTTGATAAAGCCCAAACCGGAATATCTTGATTATCCATAAAACCACTGGATTTTTTTTCACTTTCAAGACCCAATATCCTCGCCAATATCACCGCCACTTCTGCGCGTGTGATATTTTGCTCCGGATTCGCGCTTCCCTCCTGGTCTCCCCAAATGTACCCCGCCTTCTTTGCGATACAAAATTCATCAGAATACCATTTATCGCTCTTTATATCCGGAAAATTGGCGTTATCTTTTTCATCATAATAAAATACACTATTTATGACTTTAACAAATTCTGAGCGTGTAATAAAAAGATCTGGATAGATATTGCCATTCTCATCACCACTGATAATGGATTCATTTCTCAGTAAATCTATGTTTTTAACTGCCCAGTGATTAGAAATGTCTTCTGCATATACAAGTGGTGCAAATGAAAGGATGGTAAACACAACGATAAAAAGCATGCTTAACTCATCAAAATGATTTTTTATTTTCATACCATTCATCCTCCTGCCTTTATGATTAGTCTACCCTTTCTAAAGAGCTCTGTCAACCATCGCTTGAAAATGAAAAAAGCCTTAAAGGCTTTTTTCTAAACTTCTATAATTATAGGCAAAATCATCGGATTTCTCTTGGTTTTCTTCCAGACAAAGTCTTTTAAATCCTCTTTTAGGTCATTTTTAATCTCAAACCAATTTCTGTTCTCCGTTTTAATAAATTTGAAAATGGTCTTTTGGATCATCTCTTTGACTTCCACCATCAGATTCTCTGACTCCTTAACATACACAAATCCTCTGGATATCACATCCGGACCTGATACAACCTGCCCTACACCATCTACCGCGATCACCACGATAATCAATCCATCCTGAGCAAGGTGTTTTCTATCCTTCAGAACCACATTTCCAACATCACCTACACCCAATCCATCTACAAAGACTTGACCCGCTGGCACGGTTCCATTGATTTTCGCGTGATTTTGATCCATTTCTAGAATTTCTCCATTTTGAATAATAAAGATATTCTTCGGATCTGCTCCAAGTGATTTAACCATGTCTGCATGAACCTTCAAGTGTTTAAACTCACCATGCACCGGTATGAAAAACTTTGGTTTTAATAGCGTGTAGATCAATTTAAGCTCTTCTTGGCAGGCGTGTCCAGATACGTGTGTATCTTCTTTAATGACATCTACTCCCTTTTTATATAGCTCATTGATGATCTTTGCAATGGTTTTCTCATTCCCTGGTACAGGGGTTGAACTGAAGATCACTTTATCCCCCGCTTTTAGCTCTATCTGTTTGTTCTCAGAATAGGCCATCCTAGAAAGTGCAGACATCGGTTGACCCTGACTTCCCGTAACAATAATTACAATTTCATTATCTGAACGATTCTTTATTTCTGATATATCAATCACTAGTCCCTCAGGAATTTTTAAATAACCCAATTCTTGTGCAATTGATATTACATTTAACATACTTTTTCCGGCAACCGCCACTTTTCTTTTTGAGTTGACAGCCGCATTAATAATTTGTTGAACTCTGTGAACATTTGATGCAAAGGTTGTGATAATAATTCGACTATTCCTTGCACCCACAAATATATCATCAAAAACCTCGCCAACTGTCTTTTCAGACATGGTGTAGCCTTTTCTTTCCACATTTGTACTATCTGATAGAAGAGCAAGCACGCCCTTCTTCCCAATTTCCGCAATTCTACATAGATCAATGGGTTGCGTATCCCCAATCGGGGTATAGTCTACCTTAAAATCCCCTGTGTGAAACACAATACCCTGTGGTGTTGTAATGGCTAAAGCCACTGAATCCGGTATACTATGGTTGACACGAACAAATTCTACTTTGAAATGCTTAAAGTGAACGCTTTTTCCTGGTGGCACAATATATTTTTTCACCTTTTTGTCCAGATCAAACTCTTTCAGTTTACCCACAATTAGTCCCATTGTAAGGTTTGTGGCATAGATCGGAACATTTAGATCCCTTAATACATAAGGTAATGCACCAATGTGGTCTTCATGACCATGTGTTAATACAATTCCTTTTACCTTGTCTATATTTTTAGCCAAAAAGCTAACGTCAGGAATGACTAAATCCACTCCTAACATGTCTTCCTCGGGGAAACCTGTACCACAGTCTACTACGATTATCTCATCCTCGTATTGATAGGCCGTGATATTTTTTCCAATACCATCTAAACCCCCGAGCGGTATTATTTTTAATTTCGCTTCGATGTTAAAAAACCTCCTTATTCTTAAATCTCTCATTTTATTACTTTATATTTTTTTAATAAAAAATCGTTCACAAAATTCTTGCTTATTATATCACAGCATTTGTCCCTTTACAAGGGGTAAATTCGTTTTTTGCATAAATCCGGTTACTATTCACAGCTCAAATTCAGAAGCTGTATACAGATTACCATTTATTAGTCTAACAATAACGACCCTTCCAAGAGGTTACGCTTTTGTTTTTTTCATACACTCCACTTTCAGGAAACATTCCACACACTGAGGCTTTCTGGCATTACAGAATGTTCGTCCAAGTGCCATAATCTGCCCATTGTAACGACTCCAGTTTTCTTCTGGCAAGCATTTCATTAAGTCAAACTCAATCTTCGTGGGATCGGTGTTTGGAGTCAAACCAATCCGCTTACTCACCCTCTTTACATGTGTATCCACCACTATGCTCGGGGTATGAAAAATATGGGTCCTGATAACATTGGCCGTTTTACGCCCGACCCCATCCAGCTTTAGTAAGTCTTCCAGATTGCTTGGAAGCTTTCCAGAAAACTCCGAAAGAAGCATCTTACTGGCGGATATGATATGCTTTGCCTTTTCTCTAAAAAAGCCAGTCGGCTTAATATCCTCTTCTAGCTCCCTGCTACCTACATTCGCAAATTTCTCCAAGCGATCATATTTTTTAAACAGCTCGCTGGTGACAAGATTCACTCTGGCATCTGTGCACTGTGCTGCCAAGATGGTTCCAATTAGAAGTTCATAATCTTTTTTATAGTTTAAATAACAGATACTCTCTTTGCCGTACTGCTCATCTAATCTCTCCAATATCTTTTTAATCTTTTCCTTATTCATTGCTCCCTCACATTTTTGAGTATATCAGATTTTTCTAAACTTGAACAGAACTTTACATATTTTTCTTATAAATGAAAACAATATCTTTGAGAATAATTTAAGAGGAGGTTTATGTATGACTTCAAAAGAACTATCTTTTATTGAAGACATTGTTAAAAATGAACAAACACTTGCCAAAAAATATCAAACGTATGCAAGTATGGTTCAAGATCCAACCTTAGCGCAAACACTAACCAAAACATCCGAAAAGCATGAGCAACATTGCAAAGCATTAATTAATAATTTAAAAGTATAGGAGGTATTATGAACGACAATGCAAACAATATGTCTTTACAAGACAAGGATCTCATGGCAGATCTTTTGGGTTCAGAAAAGCATCTATGTGCAACATACAACACGAGTGTGATTGAGGCAGCCACCCCAAATATTCGTTCCGAATTAAAAACCATTTTTAGCGAACAGCTCGATATTCAGAACAGTATCTTTACTGTTTTGAATCAAAATGGTTGGTATCCAGTGGATGCAGCAGACCCAGCAAAAGTATCTGTGGCCAAAAACACACTTTCACAATCCATGCCACAATAAAAGAACACACTGTGTTCTTTTTTATTTTTCTAATTCAAAGTAGCTCGGCAAAATGAAGTCTGTATAAAAACCCTGTATCCCCATCTTTAAATACTGCTTCACATCCATCATCCCATTTAGTGTGTGGACATAGGTGATGAGCCCATTGTCTTTTAAGAAGGTCACATTCTCTTTTGTGGCAAGTGTATAGGGCATTGTGATTACTCGCACTTCATGCTCGAGCGCAAAATCCCTGATCTCTTCCTTTTTCATGTCCGTCAAATATAAAGTGAATATATAAGAACGAAAGGGATAAATGTCATGAATCGTTCGATACACGCCGGGCGTATAAAACTGTGGAATAATTCGATCCAGGATGGACTCATCCACCTGTTTCGCAATACTTGTGATGAGTTCAAATTGGAGTGTCACCGTTTCAAAATCAAGCTCTTTGGTATCCGTAACAAGGTATACGTCTCTAAACTCACTCATAAGTAATGCAATATCTTTAAAATCAAGCGCATGGTACTTGTTATAGATCAGCTTGGATTTCACCTCAGAAAGTGAAAGGGCTCCTTTTAGATCCCCTTGCATAAACTCCTTATAACGCTCGGCGGACCAGTCATGTCTTGCCACCAACTTTTGATCAGAGGTTAAAATCAGATCACATTCAAAAAGGCGATATCCATTTTGGTAACTATAGTAGAAGGCTTCTCTGGAATTGGTGGCGAGCTTGCCACCCACATTGCCCATGGCATGAGCAATCAACGGATACTTCGTCCAGTCTGAGATGGGTTCAATTCTTACATTCTTCCCTTCTATCTCAACAGAAACCCCCAGCAGCTTCTCAACCAACTTATTGTTTATATATAAAACATTATCTATCAATAAATAATCATTATATTGATCGATCACCAAATCGTTTTTAGACACAACTTCTCTATTAAAAGAAATCATCTCTCGCCCATTTCGGTAAGCCTTATTCGCACTCTCCAGGGCTTCATATCCCATATGGCCAAATAGGTCATCGGCCTTTATGTAGACCTTATCCCCAACAGCAAACCCTTTGCTTTCTAGCAGATCATCAGAAAAAAAAATACTATATTCTTCGCTCGAATCCTCGACGCGTTCATTTTCTTTTTCCATCTCTTCATTACCGCAAGACACAAGTAACCAAACCAAGACCAGAAGGATTAGACTTTTTTTCATAAGACCTCTTTTTCTTTTATTATACATAGTAAAATCCCGATTTCAATGTCTAAATTCTCGTCTTCTCAAATTTGTATCAAAGACAATATTGTTTTCTCTCCATTTACACAAAAATAGGACAGAAAGTTTTCCATCCTATTTTTATTCTTAACTACTCATGAGTCCATTAATGGTTACATCATATATTTGATCCACGATGTTGATCAATTTAGCTGCCGCTGTATATGCGGACTGGTATTTTACCAGGTTTGTCATTTCCTCATTCAGCTCAACGCCTGATACAGAGAGCCGCTGATTTTGAAGATAGTTCACAATGTTCTCCTGAATCTCTGTAAAATTCTTCGAACTCGAAACATCGGAGCCCACCTCACTCATCATTGCAGAAATATAATCCAAAAGTGCCCCTTGTTTGAATAGTTTATTGTTATGCTTTAAGGATAAAATCTCATGAATGATCTCTGCTTGAGATTCCTTTGGATTGATCGATGTGGAAGTCGGTATATTTCTAGCATCTTCAAGCAGGTCCCGTGATAATGAAAAATTGCCTGCTGTCATCTTTTCATAATCAATCACATCTCCACTTCCAAGTACACTTCCCATGTTAAGATAGGCAAATAGCGGAACCCCTGTTTTACTGCTTTGGGTATATCCATTCATCGTTCCCGTCATTCCTTCTATCTTACTTCCATCTCGGTAGGTACCCTCATTGATTGCCCTCGCAAAGGTTCTCACAAACTCATTTAGTTTATTCATATAGTATGGAATTCCTTTATAAGGAACCTTAATCCCTACCTCAACCTTTGCACCTGTTGAGATTGGAATGGGATTTGCAACGCTTGCTGCCAGGTTAAAAGTAACCTCTCCCGTCGCTTCATTGTATTGATAGGAATCGTACTCGTAAGTAGCGGAACCGATTCGAATTACGCCCGGTTCCATTAGATCTGCACGACTTACATTTTTCACAGTAAGTGTTCTTAATGTGTCATCCACACCACTTACATTTCCGCTAAACACGTTGTTGAAATTTCCATCTCTTAGTTGAACAAGTGCCTTTAACTCCCCTTTTAGGTTTGCGCTATACTCATTAAATGGCATTCCGTTCTTCCACTGTATATCATATGGATGCATTGCATCCTCTGGATTGTTTTTTGAATTAGTTTGTACCACTGTAAGCTCATTGACCTGTGTATGGTTTACAAGCTCTTGCCCGTTAATTGTAACGATGAAGATACAATTGCTGCTTCTTCTCTCCTGTATAGAATTCGCCCCTCCCTGAAGATCTATATTTTTTTCAATCTCCTCCACTTCCACATTTACGATCTGTGAAAGCTGATCCACTAGTAGATCTCTTCTGTCTCTTAAATCATTGGCAAGATCTCCGTTTGATTCAATCTTATAGATTTGCTCATTGACCACCCGAATCTGGTTGGCGATTGAGTTGACCGTATTGATTTTTCCTTGTATTTCTCGGTCAATCTCTTTTTGCTGTTCTTGAAGTGTGGTATACATATCATGAATAAAAGAAACCATAGTTTGAGCCGTCTGCTTTGCATTCTCAAAGTACGAAATATTACTGGTATTGGTTGAGAGCGATTGAAAGCTTTCGAAGAAGTTGTCAATGACTTTATTCACACCCTCATCGGTTGGCTCATTAAACAATTTATCTATTTGCGACAACTCCTTTGCAAAAGTATTGTATTCCGCAAAAGAGGTGTTTTGGTTTCTATATTTTACATCCACATAATAATCTCTTACACGCCTGATGTCTATCACATCCACACCCGTTCCAAGCATCCCGCGTCCTGCGCCAGGAAGTGCTCTTGTGGCTTGTTGAATAGTCACCCTCCTGCTATACCCCGTGGTGTTGGCATTACTAATGTTGTTGCTTGTAACCGATAGAGCCGTCTGCGCTGTAAAAAGTGCGCTGGTCCCAATGGTTAGGTCTAAAAATCCACCTCTCATAATTTCACGCTCCTTTATCTAATTCCAACGGCTGCAAATAGAGATTCAATTAGGCTATCTTGTGTTTTAATAAGCCTCGCCGCTGCATTATATGAATGTTGGTATCGAATCAGGTTGGTCATCTCTTCATCCATTGACACACCCATGATTTGTTGTTTTTTTGAATCAATTTGAAGCATCTGTGTATATTGGTTTTCTGCAAATGCAGCTGCCTCATTTCCGATGGTCCCAATCTCCGTGATCAGGTCTGTGAAGTAATTGCTAAAGTCAACTGCGGGCCTTCCATCTGTGTAAGTCATGTTGGCTTCTCTCCACTTTCCGATCATTTCCTCCATTAATGTATTGTCCCCCGGATAACCCGAACTTGAAATACAAATTTTATTATAGTCCGAATATACTTCTGGATTGATCACAAGATTTTTGGTTGAATAGAGTGTCTGTGGATCCAATGGATCCTCTGCAATATAATTCCCAGACGCGTCATATCGGTCCATCTTTTTTCTGCTAAAGATTTCAACATACTGGCTTTCATCTAAGCCATAGGGGCCATTTTGCCTACTCTGTGGGGCCACCATGTCATTGATCATGGTAACAATCCCGTTGATGAGTGTATCAAACTTCTTTTGCATCGATGGGAGCACAAATCTTGCCACATCTTTATCCTCAGAGGTATAATCCGCTGTGCTATCCCCTCTTGTATATAATAAAGATTTTAAATATCCTCCGTCATTTGTAACATTATCGATCGGCTTGTTGGTTCTAAATACAGGGTCTTGGCTGTCTTTCCAAACCGGATATAAGAACGAACTTCCCGGTACGGTTTGTTTTAACTCCATCGTCTCATAAGTGGCTGTGGTGTACAGCTCTCTTCCGCCCATTCGTATTTGGATCTTGCTCGGATCATTTCCGAGCGGCGTTACTTCTATTCTGGCAATGCCTGATAACTCATCAACGAGAAGGTTTCTTTGATCTCTTAGATCGTTGGCATTGTCCCCATTAAGCTCATACTTGGCAATCTCTTTATTCAGATTGAAAATATCCTTAATAATATCATTGGCTCTCTCCGTTGTAGCGATCACCTCACGATTCAATTCTTTTTGAGAGTTGGTAAACTGGTCCATGATATAATTGGCATCCTTCACCAATAAGGCTGCGGATTCAATAAAGTTAGCTCTTGCCTCCAGGCTATCCGGATTCTGTGATAAATTGTTCATTCCTTTAAAAAGCTGAGCCAGTGTGTTTGAAAAACCGATTTCATCCGATCCTGCTAAGATGGTTTCAATCTCACCGATCACGCTGTATTGCTTAGAAGAAAAAGCATATTTGCTATTGGATTGCCTATAGGAGGCATCCATCCACTCATCACGAATCTGTCTAATCGTGGTGATGTCCACCCCTTTTCCCACAAATAATTTTGCCTGTCCAGTGTTTCCAATATACCTCGGCCTGTTTTCATTCTGCTCCACCCGTTGTCTAGCATACCCCGAAGTATTGACATTGGCTAGGTTTTGTCCTGTCACCTGCAATCCTTTTTGGCTCAAATATAATCCTGAAATTCCCGCTTGAAAGCTTCCTAACATTTCATCACCTTACTTTCTCGTATCAAAATAGTGTAACGCATGGGCATCTTTATGCTGATTGACCTCATTTGCATATGAGTTCTCACTCACAGGTCCTTGTAACATATTTAGACTAAACTCTGTAATGGTAAGTCCTTCTGTGATTAGTACACTGTTTTGCTCGTTGATCTCTTTTAATTTACCCACCTTTTCCATCATCCCATCTTTAAGGTGGATTAACGCTTCTTTGTCTTCCCCAGATAGCTTATCAATGAGCGTGGTAATGGTCAATCTATAATCATTTAACACCGTTTTTAAATTTCTTGTGATCTCTTCTCTTCTAACCTCAAGCTTTTTTAATGTGGTAATGATTCGTTGCTCTGCATTGGTAATTTTACTGATCTCCTCAATGTCATCCCGGATCAGCTCCGCTTTTTTATTCTGAGCATAAATGATTAATTCATCATATATTTTCATTTCATCATTTAACACCGTAATCAATTCACTTGTCATTGCCGCCATAAGTTCCCCCTTTGTCTATTATATAGATCGACCAAAACCTGAGCTTTCTTAAGTGTTTTCTAAAATTTCCATCAAAAAAGCAGATATTTTCACACCTGCTTCATCTTTCTTCTTATTGTTTGTTATACTCCGTTTGAATATCATATGCCTTCTTAGGCTCATGCACCGGAATCTGAACCGTCTTATTTAAATTTGTAAACTCAATTTTTCCATTTAGGTTAAAAGCACGATTGCCATACCATGTATCCTGCATCTCCATCCCATAGCTCATGGTATATTTATTCACAAACCGTTCATTTTTTTCAAATTGGAGATGAACTGTGAACTCTTTTAGCTCGTTTTGTATTGTTTTGATATCATCCTCATCCATATAAACGCTTGAGAAGTCTTGCTTTACAATCTCCTTTAAAATCTCCACCAATTTTGTTTTATTCAGATTATATTGATAGACATTGTTCTGCTTTGTAAAGGTTTGATCATTAAAGAACGCCAAAAATATTTTGAACATCCCTATTTTTTCTTCCAGATCATAAGCATCATTAAAGTCAAGTAGCTCTTCATCACTCAGTTTATCGATTAGGTTTTGAAGCTCATCCTCTCCACCTGCCAAACTACCGCCCGCTTCTTTTAGAATGTCTTTGTATTGCTCAAGCTCTTCTTTTGGAATGTAGTAAATCACACCATTTTTCTCAAGATCCATCCCTTTGTAACGTTCAATGCCTAGGTCGGTAAAACGAGCCAGATTGGTTTTTATCATAACATATGCTTCTGTCAGGTAAACCTCTACCCAAATATCCTTTTTATTCATTTTGTGTAAGTCGTCGTAAAACCAATTGTCTTCTGATAAATCCATGTTCATATTCAGATTTAATTTTGCGTACAAACTGGTCTGATTATATCTCACTTCCACATCTGTTTTACCACCGACCGATGTATCCTCTGATTTATAGTTAAAATCAAAGCTAGAGTTAAAAACCCAGGTCTTTGGCACGAGTAGATCACTCACCATGTCAAAGTAATTCTTCAGGCCGGTCTTGACTCTGCTAATAAAGTAGTTTGGATCTGTAACGGTCACCGTACGATCATAAGCGTCCCATCCCACTTTGTATCCCAGCTCCTCTGCAATAAATCGTATCGGCACAAGTGTTCTTCCCTCTTTTATAACCGGCGCCTGATCAATGGTTTTTTGTTTGTATTCTGACTCACCAGAATACATAATCTTTAGATTTACCTCACCGATCTTGAGGATCACCTCTGTACCCTCTTTTTTAACAAAAACCTCTTTGGTATCGCTCTTCCAGTCTACCGTCGCGCCGAGTTCCTCCAGGACACCCCTTACCGGGATCATTGTCCTCCCATTGATTACCTCTGGCTTTACACTCATTTCCACATAGCTTCCGTTAATTAGCATTTGAATATCCCTACCGCTCGCCATGCTTAATGTGCCACTTGAAACGACGATCACGACGATCATCAGTAAAAAACGAACCAACTTTTTCATTTCTCTCCCCCTTATTTATCCACATTTTTTGCTGTGGTTGCATATTCTTCTATAAATTTTTTTCTTTCCTCTACATTACTACCCATCAGAATATCAAATGTATCATCTGTTGCAATAATGTCGTCTAAGAATACTTGCTTTAAGATTCTTCGCTCAGGATCCATGGTCGTATCCCAAAGCTGATCTGCATCCATTTCCCCGAGCCCTTTATACCGCTGGATATCGATTTGTTCCTTCCCAATCTCTGTCAAAATTGCTTCAAGCTCTTTATCTGTATAAGCATAGTAGTCTTTTTTAGCCTTTTTTACTTTATAGAGTGGTGGCTGCGCAATATAAATATGTCCTTCCTCGATCAAAATTCTAAAGTATCTGTAGAAGAAAGTTAGAATCAGTGTTCTAATATGGGCTCCATCCACGTCAGCATCGGTCATTAAAATAATTTTCCCATACCGTAACTTTTCTTTATTAAACTCTGTTCCAACGCCCACACCAAGTGCTGTGATCAGCGCTTTGATTTCGTCACTGGACAACACTTTATCAAGCCTGCCAGCCTTTTCAACGTTTAAGATCTTCCCTTTCAGTGGCAGAATTGCCTGCGTCTCTCTTGCACGTGCTGACTTGGCAGAACCACCCGCGGAATCTCCTTCGACCAAATATAGTTCGCAAAGCACTGGATCCCTCTCGGAACAATCCGCAAGCTTTCCGGGCAAAGTAATGTTATCAAGCGCTGTTTTTCTTCTGGTTAAATCCCTTGCCTTTCTCGCCGCCTCTCTGGCCCTTTTAGCCAACAGGGACTTCTCAATGATCAGCTTGGTGACTTGCGGATTTTCCTCCAAAAAATAGGTTAGATATTTAGACAATACCTTCTCAACCGCTGTTTTGGCCTCTTTATTTCCAAGTTTTTGCTTGGTTTGACCTTCAAATTGGGGATCCTCTAATTTTACGCTTAAAACGGCCGTAAGACCTTCTCTTACATCATCCCCCGATAGATTCTCTTCTTTTTCTTTAATGACATTCAGCTTTCTGCCTACATCATTTAAGACCTTCGTGAGTGCATTTTTAAAACCGGTAAGGTGCATCCCACCCTCCATTGTATTGATGTTGTTTACAAAGCTATAAATGGTTTCTGAATACCCATCATTGTATTGGAAAGCCACCTCACACATAATGCCTGACTCATCCTCTTCCACATAAAAAATTTGGTCATGAATCGGGTGTTTTCCTCTATTAATATAAGCAACGAATTCTTTTAATCCACCATCGTAGCAATACTCAACCTCTTTTTTCTCTTCTCGTTCATCAATTAGCTTGATTCTGAGTCCCTTGGTTAAAAATGCGGTTTCTTGGAACCGTTTTGCAAGAACTGAAAAGTCATACACAAGATCATCAAAAATTTCTGCATCCGGTTTGAATCGTACCAATGTTCCAGATTTGTCGGTCTTGCCAACCAAAAGTAGCTTGCTTTTTGTATCCCCTCTCTCAAATCTGATTCTATATTCATCTCCGTCCTTATAAACCGTAGCCTCTAGCCACTCGGAAAGCGCATTTACAACAGAGGCCCCCACTCCATGCAGCCCTCCTGACACTTTATATCCGCCCGTTCCAAACTTTCCACCGGCATGCAATATCGTGAACACCACCTCAATCGCAGGTATCCCCTTTTGTTCTTGTATCTCAACTGGAATCCCACGTCCGTTGTCTAAAACAGATATAGAATTATCCTCATGTATTCTGATTTCTATGTAACTGCAACGCCCTGCAAGTGCCTCATCAACGGAGTTATCCACAATTTCATATACTAAATGGTGAAGTCCTGTGGTCGAAGTGCTCCCAATATACATTCCGGGTCTTTTTCGAACCGCCTCGAGTCCCTCTAATACTTTGATTTGTCCTGCACCATAATTGCCATTTGATTCGTTTGCCATATTTTACCTCTTTATCTTTTATTGAATATCTCAATTATATCAATTAAAAAAGCATTTTGCAAGATTTTTTGATCAGGCTTTTTGTTCATTTTATCTAGGTTTTTAAAGTTTTATTTAGAAAAAAACCTCAGTCTTTACACCGAGGCATTAGTTGCTCTTTATTGAATTCCTGTGATCAATTGTTTTCGATATTTGGCAAGCTCTGAGGTATGTGTTCCTTTATAATTCTCTATAATGTCATCATAAATCTTGATCGCATTGTCTGCCTCTCCCATATTCTCAGCAATCCTGCCAAGCATAAATTTGGCATCCAGTACAAAACTCTCATTTTTTCCATAATTGATTGCAAGCTCCAGGTTCATTTTGCTCTCCTCATTTTTGGAGGAATTATAAAGTTTTCTTCCCTCGTTGTAATATTCATTCGCCACTTGCATATAGGCACTGGTCTCAATTTCACCAATACGGGTTACGTCCTCAGGAACCAGGTACTCTTTTTCCACCTGCTTTAATGCTTCAATCACCTCAATATATTTTTTCTCGGTGTAGAGAGTGTTCACTGTATTAAACAATTCTTTCTGCGCCTCTCTCTTCTTCTCATCTTGTAACACTTTAAGCTCTTTTCTTTCTCGCTCCGTGTCCTCATTGACCTTCTGCAACTCTTTCTCAAGTGTTTTGTTCTTACTCGTTAGGTTGGCATTATCCTGTATTAGCTTGTTCATTCCGCCAAACAGATAGATGACGAGCACCGTAAGCAATGCACCAGAGATAAAAGAAGCGACCAAACGATTCCTTTGAATCTTCGGATCCTTTGCTCTCTTTTCATTTAAAGAGACCTTTTCTGCGGTCTTATTTGTTACAGAAATCCCTTTTTCTCCTTCGCCAAAAAATTTTCTCGCGTAGTACAAGACAAGTGAAGAAGCGTGGTCCACCTCCCTAGCCTTATCAAAAAACATTCTTGCCTTTTCTTTGTTTTCTTCCTCCTGTGCATAGGTAAGGGTTAGCAATAAATGGGCTTTGATTAAGTCAGGTGAGAGATTCACTGCCTTTGTGAGCCGAATAATTGCAATGTCTTCATTACCCTGTTTCATATATTGCAATGCTTCATTATAGGTTTTAATCGCCTCGTTCTTTCGTTCTAACAAAAGCTTTTCAAGCTTCATGTCCTCTATATATTTCCCTGCTGGATTATCATCCTTTTTCAGATTAATGCTAATCACCCAATGTTTTAGGGATTCCCCAACCTCTCCAATTTGATAGTAAATAATGCCGAGTAGGTTTCGTGCCACCACATTGGTCTTACAGAAATAAAGACTTCTTTCTAAAATCGCGATCGCATCCAAAAGAGCGCCCTTTTTAATGAGGTCGAGGCCCTTGTTATATAAAAACACCGATATTTTTTTGGACATGTCATAGATCTCTAAATTAAATTTGCAACTAGGACAAGTTGTACCATTGTCTAAGCTTCCCTTACAAACCGGGCACTTTATTTTTTCATTCATTCCGTACGTTCTTCAAAATAGCTGCTAAGAGATCTATAATATCATGTATCTCGTCTGTGCTAATTGTGTCCTCAATCTTTTCCACTGACAAGATTGGCTTGTATCTTTCCAGTTCCTGTTTAAAATCTACCATTTTTACTCTCCTTTTTGCATATTTACAAACTTTGTATAATTGTTCAACCACATCAGGTTGATGGTGCCCGTCGGTCCGTTCCTATGTTTTGCAATAATAATTTCGGCTTCATTTTTCTTTTCCGACATAGGGTTATAATATTCATCCCGGTAAATGAACATCACCACGTCTGCGTCCTGTTCAATCGCGCCCGACTCTCTCAAATCCGAGAGCATCGGTCTGTGATCCACTCTCGCCTCACACGCTCTACTAAGCTGAGAAAGTGCAATAATGGGTGCGCCGATCTCTCTCGCGATCGCTTTGATGTTTCTGGATATTTCCGAAATTTCTTGTTGCCTTGAATCCGAGCCACTTTTTGTGCCATTCATGAGCTGCAAGTAGTCGAGCACAACCAGCTTGATGCCTTTTTCGATCTTTAACCTTCTACATTTTGCCCTTAGCTCTGTTACGGTGATGCCCGGCGTATCGTCTATATAGATTGGCGCATTGGCAATGGGTTCCATTGCATCCGCCATTTTTATAAAGTCCTTTTCAGATAGTTCACCCGTTCTCATCCTCTGAGAATCAATCATAGAATAACCGGACAATATCTTTGAGGTAATCTGTTCCTTTGACATTTCTAGTGAAAAGATGGCTGTTGGAATATTGTTTTTGATTGCCACATTCTCAACAATATTAATGGCGAACGAGGTCTTTCCCATAGAGGGTCTTGCCGCAATCAGAATCATATCAGAGGGTTGTAGACCAGCCGTTTTATGATCTAGCTCAAAAAAGCCGGTGGGAATGCCCACAATCTTCCCTTTGTTTCGATAGACCTCCTCAATCTTATCAAATGCGCTCGCAAGCACTTCTCTCACATGCACATAGTCCGAACTGTTTCGGTTATTTAAGATATCAAAAACATTTTTTTGTACTTTATCCAATATATTTTCTGCGTTCTCTTCCCTTTTATAACACAAACCCAAAATTTCTCGATTGGTTTTAATAATCTTTCTCAAAATACTCTTGTCTTTTACAATCTTGATATATTCTCTTATATTTTGTACCAAGATTACATTGCTTGCAATATCACTGATAAATGCAATATCAATACTTGCCGTCGGAAAAAGATCATCCAACTTACTTTTTAGCACAACCAAATCCACCAAAACATTCTCATTAAATAGCGCAATGATTGCACCATAAATCATGCTATGCTCTTGTTTATAAAAATCACTTTCTTCCAACTTATCGATGGCTTCAAGAATCGAATCTTTATCATTAATCATAGCAGACAAAATCGACTTTTCAGCATCCAAGTCGCATGGATTCATCATCGGTACATTTTCTTGCATGACTCTCTTTTCTACGAAATCTGTCGTTTTTTACAGTGTATCAAATAGAAAACCGTTTTTCAAGGGTAAAAAATGTTTTTTTATAGTGTCGTGGCAAGAAGGAGAAGGGGGAGGTTGGGTTCGTAAATAGAATCAAATTTGGAGATTGGAAGCGGATTTTTCCCAATACCCGTCTCAACTGTGTAAGCAGGTTTTCGATATTTTTCAATAATATAATCTTTATACCCAGAAAATGAAGCAAACCCTTCCTCTTGGCTAAGTGTATAACCACTTACCTCCGCCAGCTGTTCGCCAATGGCCTCAGCGCCTTCCACAACAATGTCCCGATATTTCCAGTAAATCACCTCTCCCGTCGAATGATAAGTTAGAATGAGTCTAAAATCAATCGTGCTCGTAAAGTCTGCAAGTGCTCTGCTTTCACTCTCTGAAAAAGGCGCTGGGCCAGGATACCTCGTTGGTCCGCAGGTTGCATACGCCGTATTTTTGACCACATCCACATATTCATAGAAGCCTGCATCATAATTGTGGTTTAAATCCACGCCATGATTATTCGCCTGCCAGTCATTTGCGAAGTTGGTGCTTCCCTTATTGCACTCAATTAGGTTTTCGTAGTTGGGATTATCCGTCTGAATGCCATCTAGAACAAGGGATACCCCATCCGGATTTAACATCGGGATAATATAAAGAGTCGTATCCTGGTAGATTTGTGTCGCATCATAGCCGCTAATATCTCTCCCATTCTGATATGCCTTACAAAAGTTTTCCACAAACTTCATCATTAAAACGGTATTAATCCATTCCAGTGAATGATGCGTGGCAACATAGATTAATTTTTTTGTCCCGGTACCGATCTTAAGACAATATAGCTTTCTTCCTAGTGTTGAGTTTCCGATACTCTCAACGCCAATAAAAGGATACACACTTTTTAACTCAATGATGTTCCTTAACATAATCTTATAGGTATAATCCACATCTGTTGGCACAATATCCACCGTGGGAAAGGAGGCTTCAAGTGCAGCAAAAATGGCGTGATAGGTTGCTAAATCCAGCACGTTATCCTTTGGTAAACCATTTTTGATCTTAAACCGCATGATCGCCTCTTGTGTGTCCGGCCCGATGATTCCATCAATCGCAAGATCCCCATATCCCATCCTTTTTAATACAGACTGCAGCTCTTTGATGTCCGTTTTTTTCATTTTATCACCTAATTTGGATTGCTCTTAATAAAAAATATGAATGATCTTGCTTGATTCATTCATATTTTACACTTTATTATAAACTATTTCCGAAATCTTCTCTGTACTTCTTTACTAGCTTATCCTGCCAATCTGATGTTGGTTCTAGCTTTCCAAAGAAAAAGCGCAGCACTTTGGGTTCCTCTGAAAATTTAAGACCACCAACCAGATCTCGATTATCATATAGCCAACTGATCCGGTCCACCGCATATTTGATCTGAGATAAGGTAAATACTCGCCTGGGTAGTGCAAGCCTCAGGAGCTCTAGTTTGGCAAAAACCTCTTCTCCGTTTTCATTTCGGTCCTCTGATAAGGTTCCTCTTTCTGTTCCCCTAATTCCACTGGCAAGATATAAAGCCGCATGAAGCGCCGCACCCGGATATTCGTTTTGCGGAATATGTGGTAGAAAACGTTTGCAGTCTAGATGAACACCAAGTCCTCCTGCCGGCGTAACCACCGGCACGCCGTTTTGTTTCAATTGCTTCGTCATTTCTTCTATGAAAATCGGACCCTGTGAGATAAAGTTTTCACTCAGCGTTTCATGAAGCCCAACCGCCATTGACTCAATTTCCCTCACTGACATCCCCCCATAGGTCAAAAAACCCTCGTACAGTGGAATGAGGTCTCGTATCTTCAAATAGTCCTCCTCACTTCTAAAACACATCCCACCACCCCTTGAACTGCTCAACTTCCGACCAGAAAAGTAGATGATATCAAAACACTCACTAATCTTTTTAATAATCTCCGAGATGCTCATGTTCTTAGCCATCTCCTCTCTGGTTTTGATGAAATAGACATTGTCAGAGAGAAGACTCGCATCCATTACCATTTTAATTCTGTTTTCTCTGCATATTTTGGAAACCTCTTGCACATTTTTTAGAGAAATGGGTTGGCCTCCAATTAGGTTGGTGCCCATTTCAATCCGAACAAACGGAATGTTCTCATACCGAGTCGTATAAATCAGATTACCGAGCTTTTCCAGGTCGATATCTCCTTTAAAGGGGCACTCACTTTCTGTGTTAAGTCCCTCATCAATCAATATCTCTTCAAGTGTCGCGCCCACCGTTTTGATATGCGCCTTCATGGTTGTAAAATGATAGTTCATTGGCACCACCATTCCCTCTTTTATAAAAACTTTGGTAAGTAAATGCTCACATGCACGCCCCTGGTGGGCCGGAAGAAAATAGTCCATCCCAAATCTGCTCTTGACTTCTTCTTCTAATTTATAGAAGGAATTACTTCCCGCATAGGCATCATCTGCCTCCATCATTGCAGCAAGCTGTTTGTCTGTCATGGCATTCACTCCACTGTCCGTAAGCATATCGAGAAACACATCCTCTGTTTTTAATAGATGTGCATTGTTCCCTGCCACTTTATTGGCCTCTATTCTTTTATCTAAAGAAATCAAATCAATGTTTTGTATGATCCTCGCCTTGTGCATCTCGATAGGTACCGCTTCGCTTTTATAAAATTTTATATTCATCATTTTCTCCTTGGATATTTTTATTAGCATACCCAAGTAGTGTCATTTCTATTATTTTTAAAGACACAAAAAAATTGATCTCGCGAGAAATCAATTTATATTTTTCTTTTTTATTTAATTAGCCATTTCCATTAGCTCTTGATAAATCATATCCGTTGTTTCAGCAAGGTCCAAAGAAGCAGTAGATGTTTCTGGTGTCGTAACGGTCTTTGGTAGTTCCGGCTCTGTTTCCTCAACCTTAATTGTCACATCTTTAAAGCTTATGTAAACCTGTCTTTGTTCTCTACCAATTTCATCGATTGAGTTGGTTTGAATTTTGATGATGTCATTATACTTTGGTTCTTGTGACATCACAACGAGCATGTCCACAACCTGTTGTAGTCTCTTTTTATATTCTTCTTTTAAGTATTCTTCCATTCTTGCTTTCTTAATCATCACTTCTAATTCATCTGAGGTAGCAGGCGCCGCTTTCATTGTCTCAATTGTCATCTTCAATTTGGTTAGCTCCGCTTTCTTCTCTTCTAATTCTATTCTTAATGTTTCTTTTTCAATATTGGAAGCTTCAAGGTCAATCTCAGTAGAAGCCAGTTTGATGTTTGCTGCATCAAAGTCAAGTTGTAACATATTCAAACGATCTTCAAAATGCTTAATCGTTTGACCAAGCTCTTCTAAGGTTTTTCCCGAGACTCTATTCCAAAACGAAATCACATTCTCTCTTAAACTCATTCTTATCTCTCCCCATCATTACTTTGTCTTTATTATAGGAGTTGTTTTTTTATTGTCAACTCATTTTCTATTTTTTTATTAATTTTTCCAAAAATTTTTCATTTTGTATCGAATTTTGTTCCGATTCAAAAAATTTATGTTCTATTTTTTCTCTGATTGTGTCACACTCTTTCACAATCCGATCTATTTTTTCAATGCTCTCTTCAAAATCTAGATCCAGATTGGTTCCAAGCAAGATTTGTTCCAACTTATTAACATAATGCTCTACCTTCGGATCATATGAGATACCAAGCACCGGAACCTTTGTCATGGCTGAGAAGATTACACCATGTAGTCGCATACAGATTGTGATGGAACATTCCTTCACCACGTTGATAATAATATCGACATCATACTTATTTTTGATCACATACGATTTGTTTTTCATTAGGTTACTCACCTCATCTGAAATGTGAAAATCCTTTTCATGTTGGAACGGAATGAACAAAATGTGAAAATCATATTTTTCAATCAGATAATCACAAATCTTAGCAAGCTCCACAATATAGACCTCTTTGTTTTTACATTCTCGAATCACCACGCCCACGATTCGCTTATCCATTGGAATCCCTTCCAGAAGAAGAATGTTCTTTCCCTTCCCGCCGATCATGTATCCGAGACCAAAAGCGGGATCCTCTGTAATAAAAATATTTTGATGTGATACGCCCATACTCGCAAGCTCTGCCATTGCAAAATTTTCTCTCAGCGTAATGAGATCCACTTTATTAAGCAAAATTTTTGTGATCTTTCTGCTCATTTTCCCTGCAATCGGCCCGATCCCGTTTGAATAAAGCATCACCTTTTTACCAAAGAGTTTGGCTAGAAGAATCAATCCCAAATAGTAATAGATCGACCTTTTACTAGTACTGTCCTGAAGAAGCGTTCCTCCACCAAGCACGAGTGTATTTGAAAATAGGATATTATAGATTACACTGAAAGGATTAAAACGATAGCAAGCCGATACACCATATTTTTTCCGAGTCAGCTTGGGCGTCTTTGAAAGCACCACAATATGAGTATCCAGATCTTCGATCTTTCGGATACCGTTCATCATGCTGATGAGTGTTGCATCATCGCCCGCGTTATCATAGCCATGATATCCGGCAATTACAATCCTTTTCATTTTTCCCCCTTTTCTTGATCTAAGTATAGCGCCGACGAAAGCAATGCGCAAATTGAAAAAAATAAAATCATAATCCTTGGATAGAACCATATATAATCCACAATTCCAATCACAAGAATGCCCACTATGCCACTCAAAAGTGCAATCAGAATGTTGGCCTGCTTTTCATTGGTTGTTTTAATTCTCAGATAGATGGCTCTTGCCATTAGATTTAGAATATACAAGATGAATAAGGCAAGTGCAATCACACCCGACTCGAGCCAGATCTGAAGATAAATGTTATGAGAATGCACCGGAGGCTTTGGGCCAAAGTCATAGTGGTTCGCAATATTTCTGGTAAAGTTGGTGACCCCTTGCCCAATCCCCAAGAAATAGTTTTCTCGAATCATGGCCTTTGTGGTTTTATAAATAATGTTTCTATATTTTTTGGAATTATCCTCTTTATTAAAAATGGTTCTTACTCTCTTATATGTGCTTGGCGAAACGGTTGGTAGACTAATAAACGCAAGGACTGCACAAAAGATAAAAGCCAGAAGAAGTCTTTTGTCTTTTAATAAAGCGCAGACAAAAACGGCTACTGCAAAAGCACCCCAACCCGATCTTGATCCTGTAAGGAGCAAAACATATAAGGCCGGTAACAACATGCAGGATAGGAGCAACTGGTATCGCACCTTTTTTAGATTTAAAATTAATGCGATACAAAGTGGTAACAATAATGTGAGCACCTCCGCTAGATTGTTTGGATTTTCCATAGTTGAAAAAACCCTGCCCGGCAATCCTTCATTGATTTCAAGATCCGTAAACGCAATCTCAAATGGCACACCCACGATGCTTTGATATACCCCATACAGTCCGATAAACACACATCCTATAAAGAGGGTTCCCATTACCTTCTTCATGTCTTCCATATCCTTTACGGAAGATACAAGGTTGAGTGCAATCAAGAAGGAGGAAAAATAAAATAACCCCTGCCTCACTCCCACCATCAAATCTTGCGTAAAGAAGATAGAGGCAACAATATAGGTCGCAAAAAGAAAAAACAGCATGCCCAACCTATTCACTCTAAAGGGGGATTCCCCTTTGAAAATGCCCCGAAAAGCAAGTAGAACTGTCATCATAGCAGCAATCAGGACACAATAAACATTGTTCCAATAGTGATGTGGTGTAATAAGCAAGAGCAAGAGCAACCCACAATTCACATAAACCAACCGATCCAACAGCCACTCGAAACAGCGTATAAAAAAGCTTTTGGAAAAAGTCGAACGATATCTTTCATACCCTTTCGTCCAAATTGCGATTGGTTTATTCAATAAAAAAGTGAGCACACGACAAAACCCGGTTGTACCAAAATCGAACGTAAGACATTTTGACCATGCGTTCAGGAACAAACTATCCTTCATTTCCTTCTCCTACATATGGGTAAATATTATACACTTTGGTAAAAAGCGCCACTTTGCCTGCGCGAATCTCTACGCTTTTATTAATCGCGTACACATAGGATCCGATATCAAGACCATTCTCTGTCATCACACCATTCGCATGTACAGTCACAATAATAGAAGCATAGCCCTCTCTAGTAGATCCAATCGACTGTCCTTTTGAGTCCTCTGTCCATTCGATCGCCTCTCCTACTTGTACATCTTTAACTCTTCCAATCGTGATGTTTTGAACAGGATCTCTTACCAAGTCTCCCTCTTTCACATTGCTGGTGGCATAATCTCCAACACTTTCAACATAAAACTGGATCACATTTTGGGTGGACTTTACGGTTTCCGCCTTGGTATCAAACTTCCATTTGTATATCACTCCACCGATCGCAATAATAATCAAGACCAAGATAATCATATCGATGATATTGATTTTAAATCTACTATTTTTCATCCTAAAACCTCCTCATATATTTTGAATGTCTTCTGACACATCGCTTGCATGGAAAAACCTTCCTCGACTGTCTTGAAAGCGTTCTTCCTGTAGTGTTCCCTCAGTTCCTTATCCTGTATCATCTTACAGATCGCGTCTGCCATGGCATCCTCATCGTCGTATCCAACTGTAATACCGCAGTCTGTCCATTCATTGATGATCTCCGTAATCGCGGGGATATCCGTGGCCACATTTGGAATACCATAGGATAAAGCCTCCAAAATCGCTAGCCCCAAACCCTCATGCTCAGAGGGGGTCACACATAAATCGCTTGCACGGTAAAGGTGCTCTACCTCCTTTAGATACCCTATGAACTCAATGATATCCATGAGGCCCAACTCTTTTACAAGCTGTTTGCATTCTTCTAATGTTTCTCCATCGTTGGCAAGTAACACTTTAAATCCTTTTTCTCCTCTTTCCACCAACTTCCTAATCGAACGGATCAAAAATGCGTTTCCCTTTCCTTCTGCAAATCGTGAACAACAGCTAATCAGAAACGTGTCCTTTTCAATCTTATACTTTTCTCTAAACACCTCATCCCGTTCCAGTGTTTGATCCTTCAGCTCCACACCATGATGAATCATTATAATCTTTTTATCCGGTGCCCCGCTCAAGCTCACTGTCTTTTTAACCGCGCTTGAAATGGCAATGATTTTGTCTAGAAAACGATAAAAGATTTGATTGCATGCTTTTATCTTTCCCTTATCCTGCTGCGCAAAGTGCGCGGTGTAGACAATCTTCACTCGATTTCCCAACCACTTCGATAAAATGGCAATATAATTTTCCCGCAAGTAATGTGTATGAATCACATTAATCTGATACTCTCTACAGATCTTTTTTAGCTGCCAGGCCGCTTTCAGATCAAATGGTTTGGTCATAGAAAGTCTACAGGTTTGTACGCCCATCCCCTTTAGCTCCTCTACAAGGAGTTCCTCTTCGTTGTAACACAAGAAAGGAGTGATCTCCTTGATATGAGACACCAGATTTTTAATGTATCTTTCTGTTCCGCCACGTCCCGCATAGTTGATTAAATACAAAACATTCATCTAGCCCTCCTTCTTTTTGAGTTTTAAATAATGATGCACCAGATATTTTGCCTCATCAATCCTGGATAGATAAGTGATCAAAATGTATAAAATCGCACTGAGTACTCCGGTTAAAAACAAAACACCCAGATTGATAAATAGGTTTCCAGCTGTTATGTAAAAACGCTGAAGAATAAAGTTGGCCATATAACTTAGCGCCGTTAAAATTATTCCGATTTTAATAAAGCTAACCCCCAGCCTTAAAACCTTAATTCTTCCAACCTTCTTTTGCAAGATAAGATAAAGAATCGGCACGGTTACAGTCACTGCAATTGAGGTTGCCAGTGCCAACCCGATATAGTCTAGATATTTCGAGAGCACAACGTCCAAAATCACGTTGATCGAAACCATGACGATCGAAACCATCATAGGAATCTTGGAATTTTTAATCGCAAAAAATGCTTTGTTGAGCACCTCATTGAACGTATATCCAATGGTTCCAACTGTATAAAAGATAAAAGAAAATTGGGTGAGCTGAACGGAACGCTCATTAAACTCCCCTCTCATATAAGCAATTTCAATCAAAGGCCTGCTAAATAAAATAAGGAAAACCATAATCGGAGCTGCAATATAAAGCATGGTATTCAAACTTTTTTCAATCTCCGTCTTCAGCTTTCCCTCCTCACTCTTTTCATTGGTCTCAATAAACTTCGGAAACAAAACCGTTGTGATGCCAACAATAATCGTAGTCACAATCGACGAATAAATAATGTACCCATAGTTTAACCCCGCCAGCTTTCCCTCCGATAGACGAGACGCAATGCTCGAATCCACAAGTGTATTAATCGTGTAGACCGCCGTGGAAAGAAAGATGGGTAGAAGAAGCACCATAAACTTTTTGATCTCTTCATTAAAAAAGTCAAAATTTAAATGATACCGATATCGAATGTTAAAAAAGGCAGTTGGCAACTGAATCGCAAACTGTGAAACCCAGCCAATTAAAGTGGCAACTGCAAGGCCCGAGATGCCATATTGTGGTGCAAAAAAGGCCAAATATACAACAAGAATCAGATTAAAGGGGAGGCTTGTGATGGAATACACAAAGAATTTCTCATTCGCCTGCAATAGCCCCTTCACAACATATGTCAATGTAATAAACAGAATGGTCGGCGTTAAGATATAGGTAAGCTCTACTGTCTTTGCAAGCTTTTCATCCACAAACCCACGTGCAATAAATTGTACAAAGTGTGGCGTGAAAAGATAAAACAAAACCATGATTCCCAAACTAAACAAAACACCCAAATTGAGAATCTTACTTGTATATTGATCCGCCTCTTTGGCTTGTTTGTTGATCTTATAACTCTTTAGAATTGGCAACATCGCAATTGAAATAGCGGATGCAATTGCCATAAAAATGGTTGTGGTGATTTTAATTGACATAAAATAAACATCACTATCATAGCCTGTCCCAAATATATTCGCAATGAAGATGTCTCTCAAAAAACCTGCAACCTTTGCGAATGCAGTGATCAATACAACAATGAGGGCAGCATTAATCATTTTATTTGTTTTTCTTGTCATATCGCTCCACCACCTCATCATAGATTTGGATGTGGGTTCTAGCCATGCTCTCGATTGAAAAGTTTTCCAGGGAATGGCGATATAGATTCTCGCCCAAACGCTTTCTGAGTTCCTCGTTGGTTAGATAAGAGATCACAGAGACTGCAAAGTCCACCGGATCCGAGTCCTCAAATAAAAGCCCTGTTTCCCCATCCTTGATTAGATCCGGAAGGCCTCCCACACGACTTGCAACCGATGCCTTCCTTAGCCTAGCTCCTTCAAGCAAGGCATAGGTAAAGCTCTCGCTGTGTGAGGTAACCGTATTGATTTCAAGTGCATTCAGCAGGCTGTTTACATCTGATATATATCCCAAAAAGCAGATATGCTCAGAAATGCCTAGCTCACTCGCAAGCTTTGTTAACTTGGCCCTTTGTGATCCATCTCCGGCGATCAAAAAGTGAACATTCGGATCCTTCTCCAAAATGAGCTTTGCTCCTCTGATAAACACATCCACCCCTTTTACAATTTCAAGCCTTGAGATGATCCCAACCCAGTGTTTCCCCAATTCCGCTTCCAAACCATACTTTTTTGCAAACACTTCTCTTACAGAAAGCTCCATTGCAACATGAAAATCAATTCCATTGTATACACTATAAATTTTATCCGCTTTATATCCGCGACGAATCAACATGTTTTTAAAATCCGGTGAAACCGCCACATAATAATTAAAATGTCTTAAGGAAATTTTATTTAGACTTGTAAAAAGAAGATATTTATAAAGATTATCCTTAAAATCTAAGTTGTAATCGCTATGAATGGTGGTCAGAAGAGGAATCTTAATTTTAAACCGATTCAGATAGACAAAAAAGTTGGCCCGAGCGCCGTGTGCGTGAATAATATCCGGTTTTTCTTCATTGATAAATTCAATAAATCTTTTACTACTAAACACCTCTAGACGATTCTTTTGTTCGATTAAAACAACCGGCAACCCTAACTTAAGGGCGGTATCATAAAAATCGCCTGCTATAAAGCAAACTATCTTAAAGTCAATATGCTCAGAAAGCCCCTGAGCAAGCGCCAACAAATGGGTCTTGGCCCCACCTGAGTCTCCGCCGCTAATAACATGTATTACTTTCATCTTTTCTCCAATGACTATGATTTATATGGAAATACTTACATTTCTGCTTACATGATAATATAACCGTTTGTAAAGTCAAGAAATAAAATTTTACATTTTTTGTAAAAAATGCTTTATTTTTCAATAATTTTGTGATATAATGCTACAAAACGGAGGTTTTAGGTGAAAAATCATACCCAACCAACTTCTATAGATGAGATCCTAAAAGGGCGGATCAGAGCCCTAGAGAGGAAACTCGCGGATGCAGAACAGCAAATTGAGAAGATGTATACTGACCCTATCACGGGCGTACGGAATCATCTCAATTTGCACAATCGTTATCCCGATATTTGCGCATTTCTAAAAGCATGTTATGACCAGCAGATCCCTGTGACCATTTGCTATTCGGATTTTAATGGTTTAAAAAAGAACAATGATACCCATGGTCACCAAGCCAGCAATGAGATTATGAAAATGATTATACAAGGTATGGTTGATTCCTTTGGGCAAATCACCGACAATATGGACGATCTCTACTTTAGAGAACACAGTGGAGACGAGTTTATCTTCTTCATCATGAATCATACACCTCCTGAGGTGCGTTCCTCCCTAAAGGGGTTTGAACGAATCAATACATATAAAGAGATCGAGCGCACAGAAGAAGAAGAGAAACACAAAAAAAGCCACCTTGAACTCTCCATCAGTTATGGCCTCTTTAATATTCTAGACTGCAAAAATCCAGATGTAAAACAAGAGATTATTACTAGACTCTCAGATCCAACCCTGCCAGATGCAGACGGAAGGAAAAAATTTATAAAAGAGTTTAGGGAGTCTTATAAAAGATTAAACTCAAGAGATAATTCCTTTTTGGATATGGCCCTAAAAGCGGCGGAAGCCTTGATGTACATCGAAAAGTTAACCTACTATCGGGATGCGCCTAGTAGCGCACCGGAAGCAGATAAGGAGGACCTCAAATCTTCCCTATTAAGTACTGTTGGCTCCTCCCTGAGTCACTTCACGGATCCAAGACTGGGGCATAAAGTAACAGAAAGTGGTGTGGATGAGATCCTCTCTTCACTCAGTCAAAAAGTAATAGAAGACTTGGCTCCCATCACTGTACCAGATATAGCGGCGACCGGAAGTCTAGAACCAGCGGATTATCTCCAAAAAAACGAGACACAAGCTGAATAATTTAAAAAAGATAGGCAATCTATCTTTTTTTTAATCCAGTTTCAATATACTCATGAATGCACTTTGTGGAATAGACACATTCCCCACTTGTCGCATTCTTTTTTTACCCTCTTTTTGCTTCTCAAGTAACTTTCTCTTTCGGCTGATGTCCCCTCCATAACACTTTGCAAGCACATCTTTTCTCATCGCGCTCACGGTCTCTCGGGCAATAATCTTGCTGCCAATCGCTGCCTGAATCGGAATCTCAAACATCTGTCTTGGAATCTCTTCTTTGAGTTTTTCTGTCATCTTTCTCCCCCGTAACTCCGCATTAGACTTATGAATGATAGAAGAAAGTGCATCCACCTTTTCCCTGTTGATCATAATGTCCACTTTTACAAGTGAAGACAGTTCATATCCGATAAACTCATAATCAAAAGAGGCATAGCCCTTGGTCCTTGACTTCAAAACATCAAAAAAGTCATAGATTACCTCGTTCAATGGTAAGTGATAGTGAATCACCACCCTTCCCGTATCAATATAATCTGTACTCTTATAAACACCCCTACGCTCCTGTGAAAGCTCCATCACCGCCCCAATATATTCTGTTGGGGTGATCACCTCCGCCTTGATAATCGGCTCTTGTATCTCTAATATCTCCGAAACCTCCGGAAGATCAGAGGGATTGGAAATCATAAACGCTGTGCCATCCGTTTTAATCACCTTGTACGTTACACTTGGCGCAGTGGTCACAAGATCAATGTTATACTCTCTCTCCAACCTTTCTTGTATGATTTCCATATGAAGCAGTCCAAGGAAGCCAGCTCTAAAACCGAAACCAAGCGCCTCTGAGCTCTCCGCTTCATAGGTAAGAGAAGCATCATTAAGTTTCAACTTCTCCAGTGCCTCTTTTAGATCTTCATACCTTGAGCCGTCGGACAGATAAAGTCCGCAAAAGACCATTGGCGTAATTGTTTTATATCCTGGAAGCGGTTCGGATACCGGATCGTTGTGATCGGTGATGGTATCCCCGATCTTGGTATCTTGTAAATTTTTAATGTTTGCAATAATGTATCCAACCTCGCCTGCCGAGAGTTGTTCCCCCGCTATAAAAGTACCTGCACCAAAATATCCAAGCTCAACCACCTCATACTTTTTATTGGTGGCCATCAATCGGATGGTGCTTCCTTTTTTAATGGTTCCCTCTTTTATTCGACAGAAAATAATGACGCCTCTATAAGCATCATACACCGCATCAAAAATCATCGCAGCAAGTTTTCCATCCTCATCTCCACTTGGAGGCGGAAGCTTTTTTGCAATCGCATCCAGCAGGATATCAATATTGGTCCCCTCTTTTGCCGACACCTCCGGCGCGTCCTCTGCAATAATACAAAGAATATTTTCGATTTCTTTCTTGACCTCAGCCGGCTTTGCGCTTGGCAGATCGATCTTATTAATGACCGGTAGAATTTCAAGGCTGTTATCAAGAGCAAGATAAGCGTTGGCAAGCGTTTGTGCCTCGATTCCCTGGGTAGCATCCACAATAAGTAGTGCCCCATCACACGCCGCAAGACTTCTTGAAACCTCATAATTGAAGTCCACATGCCCCGGGGTATCGATCAGATTATAAATATATTCCACGCCGTCTTTGGCATGATAAACAAGCCTTACCGCTTGCGATTTGATCGTGATTCCCCGTTCTCTCTCAATCTCCATGTTGTCTAGAATTTGATCCTTCATTTCTCTACGTGTAAGCAATCCTGTCTTTTCGATGATTCGATCCGCTAGTGTACTTTTGCCATGATCAATGTGTGCCACGATCGAAAAATTTCGTATCTTACTCTTGTCGTACATCCATTACCCCCGTTACGTTTCTAAGACTAGCCTGTGTAATTTCTACATTGATATAGTTTCCAATTAAATCACTTTGATTCTCACAAACCAATACAACGATGTTGTTGTCGGTTCTACAGGCATAGGTATCCCCTATCCTCTCTTCTACAAGAACCTCATATCGTTTACCGACTTTTTCATTATACAACGAACTTTTGGTTTCGTCTATTGTTTTTAGCAATTGTTCAAATCTTTGTGAGACCACTTCCTCCTCCACCTCATTTTTCAGCATGGCCGCTTTGGTTCCGGTTCTTTTGGAAAAAATGAAGCTATAAACGTTATCAAAGCCCACTCTTCGAATCAGGTCAAGTGTGTCGCAAAAGTCTTCATCTGTTTCTCCTGGAAAGCCTACCATGATATCGGTTGTGAGTGATACATCCGGGATCTCCCGCTTAATCTTCGTTGCCAACCCCAAGTAGTCCTCTTTGCTATACCCCCGGCTCATCTCTTTTAGAATCCGAGTGCTTCCCGACTGCACTGGTAGATGAATGTGTTTACACACTTTCTGATTGGTTTTGATCTCCCAAATCAGCTCATCACTCAGATCTTTGGGGTGTGAGGTCATAAACCGGATCCGTCTAATCCCAGATACCTTGCTAATCTCATTTAGCAGCTTTGGGAAAGAGAGTTCTCCCGTATAAGAATTCACATTTTGACCCAAAAGCAAGATCTCGGAGACGCCGTCTTTGGCAAGAAAAGTGACCTCTTCTAGAATCTCAATCCAGGATCTACTTCGTTCTCTTCCGCGAACATAGGGCACAATACAGTAAGAACAGAAGTTGTTGCAACCGTACATGATGTTGACGCTTGCTTTAAAAGACAGGTCCCGTGCTGTTGGAAGCCCCTCCACAATTTCCCCCTCCTCCTTCCAGATATCAATCAGCTGTGACCTTGTTTCCAAGTAGGTTTTCAGGAGTTCCGGAAACCGGTAAAGGTTAAAGGTACCAAACACGATATTAACCAATTTTTTATACTTGGTTTTGATCTCGTCTATCACCTCTTCTTGTTGCATCATGCAACCACACACACAGACGATAAGATCCTTTTTTCCCTCTTTTAGATGCTTGATTTTCCCAAGCCTTCCATACACCTTATTGGTAGCATTCTCCCGAATGGTACAGGTGTTGAGAAAAATAAAGTCCGCCTCCTCCATGGCATTCACCTCTTCGTATCCGATCGATTGTAAAATACCCCTAAACTTTTCTGAATCATGGACATTCATCTGGCAGCCAAAGGTCTCAATATAGAAAGTGCTTTGTGGATTTACACTCTTTTTTAGTTCATCTATTAAACTCAATTGTTTTTGTTTTTCATTCATTCTAAACCTGCATTGATCTTCTTTCTTTGTATTATTGTATACTATAGGATACCATTTGTAAACAATTTGTTTTACTTTCTGTCCTTTTTATACATTGCTTTATTATATCTTATCATACGATTATAAGACCGAACTGTCAAGCTTTGAAAATCATTTGGAAGAGCTTATCCTTACCATGGTTTTCTTTTGCACACAAAAAAAATACCACTCAAGGGGAGTGGCATTTTTAGAGGAGTATTATGATTATATTTGGACAATTCATTGCAACACTATTGGTCTAGTTCGTTATCTGGCAGTGAGTTTACATAATATATGTATTGTGACGTGGTATCCATTAGCTTACTAATTTGTTTTACTGTTAACCCTTTTTCATATAACCCTTTGATTTGCTTCTTTACTTTTGCATAATATGTTTTCTTGTTTAACCCATGTCTATACATAAAATTCTTAATTGCTCCGATAGACATGTCAAAATGATCTGCAATATCTTGTTGGGTAACAGGGTTATCAGACCTTATATACTTTTCAACAATGAAATTATATAATTCTTGATTTCTGACCGATTTGCTTAAGTTTCCGCTCATTCAATCCTCCTTGAACCTTTTTCTAATTTATACAAATTATACCATTTATTCGATATTATGTCAAGTATTTTTTGGTAATTTTTGCAATATTTTGTAAATACCATTCTTTTCCCCATCCTATTTATATGCAAAGCGTTCAAATTTCTTGATAAAATCAACAAAAAAAGACTGCAGAAACAGCCTTTTTATAATACTTTCATAGCTTTTATCAATCCTTTTTGCCCATACTATTCCAGTACTTTCTTCAAATACTCGCCCGTATAGGAATGTTCCATCTTGGTCACTTCCTCTGGCGTTCCTGTGGCAACCACCATTCCCCCTTTGTTTCCACCCTCTGGACCAATGTCAATGATATGGTCACAAACTTTGATCACATCCAGGTTATGCTCAATTACAAGCACGGTATTTCCTGAATCTGTCAGCCTTTGTAAGATTTCAATCAACTTTCTGGTATCCTCAAAGTGAAGACCCGTTGTGGGCTCATCCAGGATATAAAGCGTCTTTCCGGTGGCTCTTTTGCTGAGCTCCGTAGAAAGTTTGATTCTCTGTGCCTCCCCGCCCGATAGTGTGGTGGAGGGTTGTCCGAGCCGAATATAGGATAAACCTACATCATGCAGGGTTTGCAACTTATTTCGAATCTGTGGAATGTTCTCGAAGAAGGAAAGTGCTTCTTCGACCGTCATATTTAAAACATCTGCTATGCTCTTTCCTTTGTATTTTACCTCTAGGGTTTCTCGGTTGTATCGCTTTCCATGACAAACCTCGCAAGGCACATAAATATCAGGCAAAAAGTGCATCTCAATCTTAATCATACCATCTCCGGAGCAAGCCTCACATCGCCCACCGCGTACGTTAAAACTAAAACGGCCCTTTTCATATCCTCTCATTTTGGCCTCTTGTGTCATGGTAAAAATATCCCGAATGACGTCAAACACGCCCGTATAAGTGGCCGGATTCGAACGAGGCGTCCTGCCGATTGGAGACTGATCAATGTTGATCACCTTGTCGATGTTTTCCATGCCTTTAATCTCCTTATGGGCTCCCGGTTTATCCTTAGATCCATACAGCTCTTTTGCAAGTGTCTTGTATAAAATTTCATGCACCAGTGTGCTTTTTCCCGAGCCGGATACTCCTGTAATGCAGATAAAAATACCCAGCGGAAGCTCCACCGTTATATTCTTCAGATTGTTGTGTGTGGCACCAATAATACTGAGCTTTTCCTTTTTAGCCGCTCTTCTCTTGTGCGGCACTTCAATCTTCATTCTTCCACTTAAATATTGGCCCGTGATCGAATCACTTGCAAGTAGCTTTTTTACAGGGCCTTGGAATACGATGTCTCCCCCGTGCTCCCCAGCGCCCGGACCAATGTCAATGATATGGTCCGCTTCCATCATGGTCTCTTCGTCATGTTCCACCACGATCAACGTGTTTCCCAGATCCCTAAGCCTCTTAAGAGATTGGACCAACTTTCGATTGTCCCTTTGATGCAGTCCAATACTGGGCTCATCTAAGATATAAATCACACCCATGAGTCCAGATCCAATCTGTGTTGCAAGTCGGATCCGTTGTGACTCTCCACCTGATAGCGTTCCGGATGCCCTTGATAAGGTGAGATAGGAAAGTCCTACATTGATCAAAAAGGTCAGACGCTCATTGATCTCCTTTATAATCCGATCCGCAATCATTTTGTCTCGCTTGTTTAATTTTAAATCTGTAAAGAACGCCCGGATGGATTCAATGTCCAGGTCGCAAACCTCCACAATATTCTTTCCACCCACCAAAACAGAAAGCGCCTCTTTTTTAAGTCTCCTTCCATGGCATTCCTCACAGTGCACCTCTCTCATGTATTTTTCATACTCCAGCTTCATAAAATCAGAGGCGGTCTCTTTATACCTTTTTTCAATAATTTCAATAATGCCGACAAAGTCTTTCCGATTGTTTTTGGTTCCAAAATTATATTTGAAGGGGATATTCTCTCCCTCTGTTCCGAAAAAAATGGCATCCTTGATCTTCTTTGGAATCTTCTTAAAC
>JAVBPT010000021.1:0-7270 GCA_031549455.1 Eubacteriales bacterium | reverse complement strand
CGTGCCGCCAGCGTTTATCCTGAGCCAGGATCAAACTCTCATAATAATTGTTTTATCCTTTTTGAGACTTTCGTCTCTTCTTTTCCCTTAAATTTACTTGACTTCTTGTCGTTCTTTTCGTGCTGGTTGCTTTATTTATTTTTCATTGTTCTTGTCGCTTTTTTTGAAACGACTTAGAGCATTTTACCATACTGTTTTTCTAATGTCAAGCAATATGATAAAAATTTTTGATAGAATTTTCAACTATCTATATTCCCTGTATTTTACGGAGAAAGAGGGATTTGAACCCCCGCATCACTTGCGCAATCTGCTACCTTTCCAAGGTAGTCCCTTCAACCACTTGGGTATTTCTCCAAAATATAACGGAGAGGGTGGGATTCGAACCCACGGTACCTTTCAGTACGCTGGTTTTCAAGACCAGTTCCTTCAACCGCTCGGACACCTCTCCAAAAAACAAGTACCCTGTAAACAAGGTACTTTGCATTATAGCATAATAACGTCAATTGTCAACTAGATTTTTTTACATTTTCTATCATCGTTCTCATTCTTTATTATATGTACATATTTTTATTTAATGCGTCTTCCATCAACTTTTTGGCCTCTTCATTATCCATATTTTTAACCAGCGCAAGCTCGCTCGCCAAGATTTGAGTTGCCATATTATAAAGCCTTTTATCCGACATAGATAGCCCTTTTTCTTTGTCGATTGCATGTAATTCCTTTAATACCATGATGACATCATTAATCTTCCCAGATTTAAGCCTATCCGCATTAACTCTTCCTCTTTCAATCCAATTCTTATTTACACTCACTTCTTCATTGGTCAATCGGTCAAGGATCGTATCCATTTGAGATTTCATCATAACCTTTCTAATTCCGGCTTCTCCCGCCTTATCTGTGGACACAAGTAGATTCATCTTATTCGTTTCAATAAATATCGAATAATACTTTTGCTTTTCCCCAAGCACCTCTTTCGTTTCGATGCCCTTTATTACCCCGGCTCCATGCACAGGATGAGATACTTTATCTCCTACTTTGAACATATGTCCCCCTTTTTTCACATAAGAATATTATACCATATGTTCCATAAAATTACAAGCCATTTTTACCAATTTTATCCTTTTATTGTTTTCCTCAAATCTCGTACATTTTGGATCAACTTCACATCGAATCCACTAATTACCGTATCTGTGTTTGCCGTAAAGCAATACTTAAATCCCATTTTCTTCAATTCTTTCTGTCTTGCTTCGAAATTTATGATACTCCTGATCTCGCCCAGTAGCCCAACCTCTCCCACAAATGCAACATCATTCGGTAGAATCTGGTCATAATAACTAGACAAAACGGCGGTAACAACCGCCAGGTCCGTCGAGGTATCATTCACTTTAAACCCGCCCACCACATTGACATAGACATCGTAGGCACCCAGGTAGACATTTAAATGCTTCTCAATAATCGCCACCAGGAGCGAAAGCCTGTTATAGTCAATTCCGATTGCCGTTCTTCTTGGCATGGGTAGATTGGTTTTGGTCACAAGTGCCTGTATTTCTAAAAGAAGAGGCCTCGTTCCCTCCAGCGCACATCCAATTACAGATCCGCTCGCCTCTTTTTTACTCTCAATCAGGAGTTTAGATGGTTCGGCTATTTCAATCAAACCCTTCGCTCCCATCTCGAATACGCCAATCTCGTTCGTAGAACCAAACCTATTTTTAACCGTTCGAATAATCCGGTTGGTATTTAGGCGTTCCCCCTCAAAATATAAAACTGTGTCCACCATATGCTCTAGTATCTTTGGCCCTGCAATATTCCCTTCTTTTGTAACATGGCCAATAATCACCGTTGTAATACCCATGTTTTTAGAAATATTCATAAACATATTGGTAATTTCTCTTACCTGGCTCACACTTCCTGGAACAGAGGTAATTTCATCTGTATAAATCGTTTGTATCGAATCCACAATCAAAAACTGCGGATGGTCCTTTTTAATCGTTTCAATAATAATCTCAATATTGGTTTCGGGCAGAATGTGGATTTGTTTGCTTAAAACACCCAACCGGTCTGCTCTCATTTTGATCTGGCTTAGAGATTCTTCTCCTGTTATGTACAATACATCCACCTCTTTTTTAGCAACCAGTTCCGAAACTTGCAATAATAAGGTGGATTTTCCTATCCCCGGCTCCCCGCCTATTAGGACGAGAGAACCTTTTACAAACCCATCTCCCAAAACTCGATCCAACTCTTCCATCCCGGTCTTCACTCGATCCGCCTCCACGATCTCGATATGATCCAGACAAACCGGTTTCTTCACATCAAAATCCAATATTTTTTTGGAAGCATTCTTCTCTTCAAAAATCCGTTCTTCTGTGAAAGTACTGTATCCTGAACAGTCCGGACACTTTCCGAGCCATTTAACAGATTCGTAACCGCATTCTAAACACACAAATTTGGTTTTTACTTTTGCCATTTTACCACCCCTTCTCACAAAGTGCGTTGATTCGCTTCGAAATATGATTTGCGTCCAAAGACTCATCTGAAAGTCCGGCATCATCTACTGCTTTTGGCATCCCATAAATTGTACACGAACCTTCTGATTCTGTAATACAATAGCAATTGCACTTTTGCTTTAGATATTCTACACCACGCATCCCGTCTTTCCCCATCCCCGTTGCAACCACAACAACAATATTTTTACCTGCGTATTCATCTGCCACGTTTTTAAACAAAACATCCGCTGCCGGCTTAACGTGATTGACCGTTTCTGTATCCAATATTTTTATCTTGGGCATGTATCGCCCCGAATCAATTGCGAGGTGAAAACCGCCCGGCGCAATATATACCTTAGCCGGTTCCAGCTTTTCATTATGTGACGCCTCAACGACTGTAAGCTGAGATTCTCGGTTCATAGACTCAGCAAGCATCCCCGTAAAGCCGCTTGGCATATGTTGAACAATCAAAACGGGCACATTAATATTCGCTGAGATCTGTGATACGATCTTTCGGAGAACGGGTGGTCCTCCGGCAGAAGCAGCAATCAGTATTAAATCTGGTTTCATAAATTCTCACTTTTTTCATAGTATATCACATTTTCAACAAGATATCAAAAGATTTTTTAAACCTATACCCTTTTCCCGATTATTTCAACTAATCTTGCCATTTCTTCATCATTTAACGAAACGCCCTTTCCCATTTTTTCATGCCCAGGTGCCCATTCACGAATGTCATATTTGGGTTCTCTATCGTTCCAGCTTACTCGATTAATCTCCTTGCTCCATCCCCTTTTACTTTCTGATAGAATCGCAATCTCCTCAACAATTTCATATTTGAATTCTTCCATTTTCAATCCTCCTAATAAATTTCTTTCACTTCATAATCACTTAAGATCGTTTTACTGTTGCTGTACACCACCACATCACCCATCTTATAATCTGTGCGTTTCACCTCGCTTTCTTCTTTCCATTTCAATGGCACATATGTGAACTTGGAGACGCCATCGCAGATGGCTTCTAGCTGAAAATTCACTACCAGATAGCCATCCCGAATCATTTTTCCCTCTTGAATTGCAAACGCATTGTACGGAACAAAATACTTGCCCTCCCAAACCTCAAACCCGCCACCGTGCTTTGAATCTCGCAGTCTTATATCGGTTAATCCGCCCAAGTTTTTTTGGTCCATCTGTATCGTAAGTGTGTCCCTTACGCTTCCGATTTCAATCAACTGATTATCGTTTGACTTATAATACAGTTTTACGGCTTCTCTTCTTGTCATACTTTCATCTAATAAATAGAACGTAGGGGTTATCTTGATATGGTCCCCCGGTTTTCTCAAACCCTTTGAGTGGAGCGAAAAACCAAAACTGTATCCTTTCTTAATCGCATTTCCATGATTTTTATATGAATCAAGTGGCAGCTCTTTTGTATAATACACCTTATTATAGAATAGTTTAGTCCATAACGGATCACTGACTGAGAGAATATTAAAGTTATAAAGCAAGACCCTCTGATACACCTTTGCTCTGAATTCTTCTTTGTGTATCAATTCATTACTTCTTCGAGAATAAACCAAAACAAGATAGGAAATTTCTTCTTTCGCTTCTTCAGGGATGACCACTTCCACTTCATAAAATCCATTCTGCTTCTTCATCGCCATCTCTTTTCCGAAGATGTTCAATACAACCTCAATGTCTTCATCTCTCGCATCCAAAAGTTTGATCTTAAACCTTGCCTTTTCCGATGCAGCAAACCCTTTCCCTTCCTCATAGTAATCCTCAGAATAATCTCGCAAACAAATCTCCCTCATCACCAGTTCTTTTTCTTCTGTGGTATAAGATAACCCATATCGATTTTTGACCGTAAGTGTATTGGACCACTTGTTCCCCTCATCAAAAAGGGCGTTAAATGTGGATTCATCATATAAGTACTCCAGTTCACGTAGTCCGCTCCTTGCAAAGAGGTCATTGTAGGACACCTCTTCCTCGAAATGCGCTTTTTCCCTTGCCATATTCCCTTTATAAAGATACCCTCCTGCCTCATCCTGTCTATCTTTATTTGAAGCAATTCTATATTTGAAACCTGCTCTGGGCGGCCTACCGCTATCATCAAATCGTATGCTCAGGGAGTTAGAAAAGCAAAACGCATTTTCCTCAAGGCTAATTCCAAAGTCTGTGACCTCATAGCGATACTCCGTAATTATCGTCGGATTTAGGGCAATGTTTTTAAGTGGTTTATCCCATAGATGCCAGTCTTCCAAAACCTCATTACTGTAATTCATCTTTCGAACATATAATCCCTCTTGCTTAATTCCTTTGTCATGGCTGTAAAAGTCAAGGTCATAGGCGTCCAGAATCAAGTCAATTGTCCCATCCTTATTTTCCCTATAGCCAATGTACGCCTCGGGTTTTCTATGGACGTAGAATTCATAATTGAGATCGTTTGAATATTTGCTGTATTCCTCCGCTTCTTCGATGTAGTCCCTCTCAATCATATTTAAAATGTATCTTCCCACTCGGTTCAGTTTTAACCCAAGGCTTGTATAACTTCTCTCCACGCTCGCTTGGTCAAACTGATTGAAGTCTTCATACCGCCTATAATGCGTCTCACTCCAGTTTAGGTCCTCGTCTAAGTATCCATTTTCCTCAATGACCCCTTGGTGGTTTTCAAAAAGATGAGGCGTCTGATAGACTTGTATTTTTCGGTCTAGACCTCTATTCGCCTCCCCCCTCTCAAAGTAATCCGCTTCTTCATCATAAAAGAGAATTTGATCGATGTTTAATACATCCCCTAAAGCGTACACCCTTTTGTTCTCTTCTCTTGTAACCTCCTTTACAAAGTCATCCATCTCTTTCGTAGATAATGCTTCTATGGTATAAAAAATCTTATTCTCCCGATTGAACTCATAGGGTTTTATAAGCTCCATTGGCCCTAGATTGGATCTTGAAATAGCATCCTTGGTTGATTCTGGTATGGAAAGAAGCAGATAGGTGTTCTCCTTTATTTTTGTATGAAGCATGTTAAAGTATTCTTTTGATTTATCAAATTTATACTCTGCTATGAAAATCGTTCTTTCTTCTTCAAAGCGGATCTCAGGTTCAACGAAAAAATCAAAGCTTGTTTTTACCTTTGCATAGCCGTCTGTAATGTCTACATATACTTTATTTATTCCCTGCTCGAGATAAAAACCGGATTGAACCCTTACCTCCCCATTCTTGACGGTTTCATTTAAAAGAATCCTTTCCTCTTTCCCTATTTTATAGTATACCTTTAGATTCAAATAATTATAAGGTACTGCGTCGGGGTCCTCTACACCAAACCAAAATTCTTGATAATCCGACAGTTGCGCCTCAAAAAGCGTTGGTTTCTCTAGACGCACTAACGGTTCCGTGTTGACTTTTTGAACCACCATTTCTTCACTCTGCGCCTCAGAAAGTCCATCCGATACAACCAGCCTAAATCGGAACTGCTTATCATAGTCCATTTCCTCAAAATATTTTCTTGGAAGGAGCCATTCATTTTGTGCTGTGCTTGAGGTGGCATGCTCTATCTTCTCAAGAACTTTCCAGTCTCCCTCCCTTACCTCAAGCCTTACACTGAGACTATCTCCTGGATTGGGATCATCTATCTTATAATAAAATATCACATTTTCCCTTATTCCGTACTCTTTTTTGATCTCTTCTGTGCGAATGCTTGGTTTTGCATTTAGATTGACCACCAAATTTTTTTCTTCTGTTTTATTGCCCACCTGATCCACTGCATAATACATCAATTTGGCATTCCGATCATATACCCCCGCCTCAAGCTCCAATTTCCCCTGATACAGTTTATAGATTCCCCCGTTAATCGAATAAAAAATACCAAGCAATCCGCTCTCTGTATCCAGTGCCTCAAGGATCACCTCTTTATTTTCTGAATGGGACTTATTTTTAACCCTCTCCGTTTTGAATACGGGTGGTGTGCGATCCACTTTGCATTTTTCTTTAAAGTGTATCTCCAGCTCATTCCCCGCTGCGTCGTATAAAATAAGCTGTATTGTTTCTTCGATGTTGGCCTCTATTTCAATCGAATACAGATCGGTATCCACCATCTTTAAACGATATGCTTTACCACTCACCACGTTTTTGATCTTGGAAAGAGCTTCCCTCACCAAAATGGAATAGGTCACTTCCTCCCCATTTACCCACTTGATGTTCTCTTTTGAAACAAAGCTCTGATTAATATGTATCGCAAGAAGTTCTGGTTTTGTTCGGTCCATTTTTACAACCTTCTCGACAATGCTCGAAAAAGAACCATATGCATTCACTGTTCTAAATCGAATCGTCCATAGGCCATCTGTATTCAAAACAACGGGCGCCTCATACTTTCTCCATTCCTCCTTCCCAAGAGAGAATTGGACAAAACACCCTTCCTCCTCTGTCAAACAGCGGATCACCACCTCTTCGTTTATCCAGTCTCCTATTTCTTTTGAGAAGCTGACGGTTGGCGGGGATGGGACTCTTTTATTTACTTCAAGAACCAGTCCCAAAAGCATTTCCTTTTCTCTTAAATCTTTAAACTCCATGTAGGCCTTGATGCTTTCATTGTAAATAAAACGGGTATTGTATTTTGCCTCTTCTATCTTTCTGATATAATTAAACACCGAACCATCACTTCCGCTTGTTCTTTGTACGCTTCCATTTTTATTTACATAGTAATAATCTTTTAACCAATAACCAAAAAGCGAATGATCATAGCGTTTCAAAATATCCTGGGCAAGCTCTGTGTATTCCACATAATTCATA
>JAVBPT010000019.1:0-3202 GCA_031549455.1 Eubacteriales bacterium | reverse complement strand
ACACATAACAAACACTTTTAATGCTGTTAGAAGTATGAGAAATGATTAGAAACCGAGATAGAACAAACTGTGATATAAGCAACTGTGATAAGCACATCTTAAAAATAACACTAGAATACACCTGTAAACAATTATTTTATTGAATAACAGCTGAGAAAGACTTTTTATGCACGTACAAATATTTCAAATGAACAGAAACGGTCATATAACAAAAAACTGATAATCAGATATAAACAGCCTGATTAATACAAAAAATAACGACCAGATGCTCACGCACCCAATCGTTTTATTAACCAAAACCTTAACTATGAAAAATGCAAATATAAGTCTTACTTCCCATACGACCAAATCTATTCCATGCCAATTATCGACAAACGTTAACCTCCTCCTTGGACAACTGAAATCCGTCCTGCAATCCTTGCAAGAGCCAGCAACAAATGATAATAATATGTAGTAGTCAACTATTCCTTTCGCCTTGATGGTGTGAGGGTATAGATACAAATAAAAGACAATCTAAGTGTTTGAACAAAACTGCTTTATCTGTTTAATGAAGAATTTTCCAAATCGCTCGTCTTCAATGTTATAGACATCTAAAGCTCTCACGTCTGGTATTATTCTTACGTTATCCGCGAGAGTATCCCATGCCTCACTTTCACTTGAAAATAATACAACTTGTTCTGGTTGGCAATGACCAAATATAAATCCTTTCTCAGTTACTTTTTTACAGAAAAACTTTTGAGGATCTTCACCTACTAATGCGCTTAAAACATACTTTCCCATATCTGTCTTTTTTTATCAATGCTGCAAACATAATCACAATAATGGAAGGCTGGATTAAAATTCACCGGACGATCATAGAAAATTCGCTATATTTCTCCGAACCCTTTACCCGCCTACAGGCATGGATCGATCTGATACTCGTTGCCAACCATATGGTTGAAAGGAAGAAAGCATAATGGTCTTGATGCTTTATTTTATAAGCCTTCGCTACTGGCAGTATGGAACTGCATATTTTAAGAAAATATGCAGTTCTAACAACTTTATCTGCTATATTTGCACTAGAAACCATACAAATGCAGACGACTATTAAGCGTGAAAATAGTAAAAATAAAAAAAAGCCAAAAATAGATAATGATCTGTTTGATAGCCTTTTAGATTCTTTCTTTAAGAAAATGAGTTCTTTAGGAGGAGTTATAGTATTATCGTTCTCTCTTATTGGCATTGGTTATAAAGCTGGTGCATATCGATCAGATGTCCTTAAAGATAAAGAAATATCCGAATTGAAGAATGCTTTTACATTAGAAAAAGTTGAAATGACAGAAAAGCATATAAAAGAAGTTATTGAATTGAATAATAAAATTAATTCGTTTAAAGAAAATTATGAAGAACGAAAAAAATAATAAAAAATCTTTACGGTCTTCAATAAATGAGTTGGATGATTTTATTAATAAAGAATTGTCAACTTTAAGTATTGAGGATGTTAAAAAGAGATCGGATAGAATTGTCTCAAAAATGTCCGAACTGGAAAAAAATTTGAGAGAAGAAAGAAAGGGTACAATGTTTGCATTTATTTTTGTTATTTTGTGCTTTTTTGCTGAGTTGTTTTATTTAAATACTGTCTGGATTGAGAAGTCTAATGTTGAAAGCGATCTTCAAGCGAAAGAGGTTATCATTTCCAAAATGGAACATACTATTTCATTGTATCAGAAAGTTGTTGAAACCTCTGATGGAGAACTAACATACTACATTAGAGGCGATTCAACAGTATTTACATATAGAGATTTGGCCACAGAAAATGACTCTTTGAAGATGCTTAATTATGAGAAAGATAATGAAATAAATAAACTTAAGTGGATGCAAGAAGAATTTGAGTGGAAGTTGAAAAATATTAAGAATATTTATGGGATATATTATTTGGAAAATAACGGAACTATACAATTAGCCCCATCTAAAGCCGATACTGCATTAATTTTATTCAATCATCATAAATAACCAGCTGACACATGTGAATTTTGATAATGTTTTTTTCTTAACTATCAGTCGATATCGAAAACATGTAACTTGCACTTGTAACGTCAAAACATAAACCAAAAGTATGAACTCAAACCTATTGGTGGAACTCGCAAATCAGTGTCCAGATGTGAACATAACGATCAAAGCGGGTGACTTGGTTGATGCAATTGCTACTCTCAAACAAGGCCTTGATCCGCTTATCGCGGTTTTCCAACAGGATATTGCTCATTTGCTTTTCTTCTTGTTAACGGCTGCTATTTCCATTTTACTTTCCCATTATCGTTGTTGATGTAGGGCTTTTGATTTATTATTCTTGCTTGAGCAGCACGTAGTTGAAATGAAGTATTCAACTCTATCCAGAACTACCACACATTTTTGTGAATCCTGTCTTTCACTCGAATTTCCTTTTGTTTGGGAAGGCGGGCGTTTTCTGCCGGATAGCCGATAGCAATGAAACACGGAAACTCGTAGCCATCTGGTGCTCCAACTACTGACTTTACCTTGTTGGTTGTTTTTGCGAGATTCTATACCTCTATAAAATATTATAAGCTACCCCAATTAAAGTCATAGCACAGAAGGTGAATTTCCTAGTAAAGCACTACTCTAATTTGATTTTATCAGTGATGCCAGAAACAAGGTAAAGTCTGTGATATCTTCTGCTACACTGGCTTTTTCCAAAGCCGCCATATATTCCTGTCGCCTTTCCACAGGAATAATAGTCCAGTCATAACCTCCAGATATGAGCATAGTATTCATTAGAAAACGTCCTATACGCCCATTCCCGTCCATATAGGGATGGATATAAACAAAAACAAAATGCCCCAAAACAGCACGAACCCTTGCGTCTGGCTCATTTGTCAATAACTCGAACAATACAGGTATAGCCTCCCTTACCGCTTGGGGATTCAACGGCGTGTGCATGGAACCACGTATATATACCTGGTTAGATCGATAACCAGCCAAGTCTGAAGCTTTAAGCAGGCCAACGGAGACACTGGGTGCAAACAATTCGCGAAACCAATTGCGATGATCAGTATCAACAACTTCGCCAGGATTACTACCGCTTAATATCTTTTTTACACTTTCCTTTACTGCTTGAAATGCCTGCCAATAGCCACGGGCAGCCATCGCATTTCGTTGTTCGGCATCCGAAGAACTCTCCTCTGGTTTCCAGTTGCCACTTCGCACC
>JAVBPT010000046.1:0-5914 GCA_031549455.1 Eubacteriales bacterium | reverse complement strand
TTCGCTTTTAATAGAGGTGGGAAGCCAGAATAATACGTTTGAGGAGGTTAAGAATGTGGTAAATCCACTTTGCGAAATTATTTATAACTGTCTTAAAAATTTATAGCGGATAAAGGAATAAAATTTTGGCATACTATTTTTGGGGTGAATAATATGCCAAAAGATAGTCAAATCGATCCAAAATCAATACGAAAGAAAAAAGCAAACGGTGGTCCAACATTAGCAGAGAGCGAATGGGACGGAGAAAGTCGTAATGCAAAAAAACAATCAGGGAACCGCAATAAAGCAGGGGATGATAAAAAATAAGCTAACCACATTAAGCGGTTAGCTTATTTTAGCATCTCACATTTTTTCTTTTAAATCCAAGACGTCCTTTTTCTTTTGCCTTTTGTATACTTTCTTTTGCAAAGGGAACAGAACAAGTGCCTTTGCCAGTATAGACCTCTACCTTTCCGATTTCATCAGCAACAATGACTGCTTCTTTGTGAAGCGGAAGATAGGATACCCCTACAGCGATTACAAAATTGTTCATTGAATAGCGAGTTCGATTGGGTTTGCTATGTATATTTTTTGCAACAAATTCAAGCATCGTATGTATCTTCTTTTGATCAAATTCGTGGTCGGGATGATTGCCAAGCAACCACTCATAACAGGCCCAACCAGCAGACATGCGCAATTCTTCGCCGCTCTGAATCCAACGGTCGGCAAGTACTTGGGCAAAGCTAGTTTCAGCAAGTGAAACCGCTACCACATAATCCGAGAGCATAAAGAAATAGGCTGTATCCATCCAGCGGTCAAAATCAGTTTCATTCATTACGTTGGGGTCTACAATCATTCCGGCAAAGTACATGGCATCGTAATTGCCGGTGGCATAGAGCTCCTCAGCAAGGGTTTGATCCTTTTTGATCTTCTTGGCAAGTGCTCGCATGTCTCTAGTGGCTACGCCAAACTGTGGTTCATGTGCACCATGAGAGGCATAAATCTTTTTGGTTCTTTCGGTTCCAAGCGATTCCAATTCTTTCATTACTGCATCCAGTGTCATTCTTCATTCCCCCTTCAATAGAAAAAACAACAAGGTTGGTCTAAAAGCTTTCGAAAAAACTCATAATGTGATTCATCTTATCGGTTGTGTATTCTTCACCAGACGATACAATTTTATCAACCTCAAAATGCTTTATTGTTTCAATACCGCATTTTAAAAGGGTATTTTTAATAAACGTATTTTCAATTGGATTGTTTAAAACATCATTGTAAAACTCCTTTGGTGTTTCCATTGTGGTGATGACAACCGCTTTTTTACCCTCTAATAATCCAAGCATTTCCCCCTTCTCGTTGTACTTATAAGCAAAACCGGGCAAAAAGACTTTATCAATAAAACCCTTCAGCACAGCTGGCATGACTCCCCACCAGATCGGAAATGGAAAGACAATGATATCTGCCTTTTTAAATTCCTCTTGATATTTTCGAACAAGTTGATCCGCCGGTTCACCTTTTCCCCACAGTCTCAGATCTTCTTGTCCCATTACAGGGTTGAATTCGTCTTTGATTAAATCAATCACAGTCGCGTTTTTATGATCCTTTAGATTTTCCACAATTGCAGAGTTAAAGCTTCCTTTATAGGGATGGGAATGTATAATTAAATAGTTCATCGTTTATTTCCTTTTCTTTTTCTATTAGTATAACACAGAATGACAAAAATAGTAGAAAATTTTGCAAAAAAGGTATTGTAATAAAATTTTATCTGAAGTATAATGAACCAAATAATGTGCGCTGGAGGATGGGAATGAAATATACAAATAATGCTGAGATGTATGAAATTATAGAGGCGAGGCATCGTGATCCGCATCATATTTTGGGGATGCATGAGATCGAGGTTCATGGCGAAAAATGGATGATTGTGCGAACATTTTGCAATGTGGCTCAAAAAGTCTATGTGGTGGACCGGATGGATGAGGAAAAGACATATGAAATGACAAAGATCCATGATCATGGTTTTTTTGAAGTGGTGATGAAAGATCGTTCTGAATTTTTTGAATATAAATTGAAATATGAAGGGTACGATCAACATGTCTGGGAAAATTTTGATCCGTATAGTTTTTGGCCGGTATTATCAGACATGGATCTGTATCTTTTTGGACAAGGGACCAACTATAAATTATATGAGAAACTAGGCGCCAACCTGATGGAAGTAGGAGGGGTGCGGGGGACCCTTTTCGCCGTGTGGGCACCCAATGCCACACGGGTGAGTGTGGTAGGAAGCTTTAACGATTGGGATGGAAGAAGGCATCCAATGAGAAACAGAGGATCATCTGGCGTGTGGGAGCTTTTTATTCCAGGAATAGGGGAGTACGACCAGTATAAATATGAAATTAAAACCAAGACGAATGATGTCTTGGTGAAATCAGATCCATATGGTTTCTATTTTGAATTCAGACCCAATACAGCTAATATTGTATTTAACATGAATAAATATCAATGGAATGACCAAGCTTGGTATGACGGTTTGAGAGATAAAGATGTATACAATATGCCACTCAATATTTATGAGGTTCATCTTGGCTCTTGGGCAAGAGGAGAAAATAATTCTTTTCTAGGATATCGGGATCTGGCGGAGAGACTTGGAGAATACGTAAAGGAAATGGGGTATACACATATTGAGCTTCTTCCGATTACAGAACACCCATTTGATCTTTCGTGGGGATATCAGGTAACAGGGTATTATGCTCCGACGAGTCGTTTTGGTAACCCGGATGATTTTATGTATTTTGTGGATCATATGCACAGTCTTGGAATTGGTGTCCTCATTGACTGGGTTCCGGCGCATTTTCCGAAGGACAGTTTTGCGCTTGCGCGCTTTGACGGAACTTGTCTTTATGAACATCAGGATCCAAGACAAGGAGAACATCCGGACTGGGGAACTTTAATTTTTAACTTTGGACGAAACGAGGTCAAAAATTTTCTCATTGCGAATGCACTTTATTGGATTGAAAAGTTTCATATCGATGGATTGAGAGTGGATGCGGTTGCTTCCATGATCTATTTGGACTACGGTAAAAAATATGGTGAATGGGTTCCGAACCCATATGGTGGAAAAGAAAATATAGAAGCAATTGAGTTTGTGAAACACATGAATTCGGTTGTTGGGGGTTATTATCCAAAAACGCTTTTAATTGCGGAGGAATCAACCGCCTGGTCCAATGTTTCAAGGCGTACAGAAGATGGTGGACTTGGGTTTAAGTTTAAATGGAACATGGGCTGGATGAATGACTTTCTACACTATATGAACAAGGAAGCGGTGTATAGAAAGTATCATCACAACAACCTAACCTTTGGCTTGATTTATGCCTTTAGTGAAAATTTTATACTGGTGCTCTCGCATGATGAAGTGGTATATGGAAAAGGTTCCATGATTGGAAAGATGCCAGGAGACTATTGGCAAAAGTTTGCAAATCTTAGAGTGGCCTATGGCTTTATGTATGGGCATCCAGGAAAGAAGCTCCTATTTATGGGAGGAGAGTTCGGGCAGTTTAATGAATGGGATTGCACAAAGAGCCTAGATTGGAATTTACTTGATTACGATATGCATCGAGATTTAAAGGAATACATGAAAGATTTAAATTACTTATATCGAAATGAAAATGCCTTATGGGCGAATGATTTTGGATACCAAGGCTTTGAATGGATTGATTGTCAAGATGCCAATGCGAGCATCCTTGCCTTCTTCAGGAAAGGCATAAATCCAGATGAATATATCTATGTGGTGTGCAATTTTACGCCAGTTCCACATTATCAGTATAAACTTGCTTTACCGTTTGAAGGTTCTTATGTGGAAATTTTCAACAGCGACGATGTGAAATATGGCGGTAGTGGTATTGTGAATCCAGAACCCGTGAAGGCAATTAAGAAAGAATATTTTGCCCGACCTTATTATGCAGAAATTAAGTTGCCACCACTTGGTGTAACCTATTTCAAGTTGAAGACATGGTAAGTCTATGAAAAATGTAACGATGTACACAGATGGTGCATGTTCTGGAAATCCCGGACCAGGTGGCTACGGAGTCGTGCTAATCTATAATCAAACAGTCAAGGAGCTATCGGAAGGATTTTGTGATACAACCAACAATCAGATGGAGCTCCTGTCTGTGATTCGCGGACTTGCTTGTCTAAAGGAGTCTTGTAAGGTTACGATTTATAGTGATTCAAAGTATGTGGTGGATGCGATTAATAAAGGTTGGTTACCATCTTGGGAGAGAAACGGCTGGAGAAAGAGTGATCGAAAAGAAGTGGCCAATATTCCACTCTGGAAAGAGTTGCTACGAGAAATGGAGAGGCATGAAACCATTTTTGTCTGGGTGAAGGGTCATGCAGGTCATGAATACAACGAGCGTTGCGATAAGCTTGCTGTGGCAAGTTATGAAAAATACTTGAAAAAAGAAATAAAAAAGATATAATGAGATGGATATTTTGGTATCTATCTTATTTTTTTGGAGGAATCATGCAAACCATAGCAGTAGATGGACCGGCAGGAGCTGGTAAATCCACCATTGTAAAACGGGTGGCTAAGAAACTGAATATTCTCTATTGTGATACGGGCGCAATCTATCGGGCAGTGGCACGGTACCTGCTTGAAAATGGGTATCAAAATTTTTTAGAGCTTGCCTCAGAAAAACAAATGACAGTATTGGATGAAATCAAGATTGAGGTAACCTATGAAGAAGGTATACAAATTGTGATCCTAAATGATCAAAAGCTAACGGATGATCTGCTTAGAACGGAACAGATCTCAAACTTCACTTCAGAGATTAATCAAAATCAAAATATAAAAAATTTGGGGAATCAAATTTTTAGAACGATTGCAAAAAGGTATAATGTCATTATGGAAGGAAGGGATATTACTTCCGTTGTGCTTCCGGATGCCACACTCAAAGTTTATCTCACAGCCAGCGTAGAAGAGAGGGCAAAAAGAAGATTTTTACAGTTGCAGGAGAGAGGAATACTGGATAAAACACTCGATGAGCTGATTGGGCTTACAAAAGAAAGAGATGATCGAGATATGCATAGGGAAGTGGCGCCTCTTATTATTGTAGAAGATGCAGTGCAGATTGACTCGACCTATATGAGCGAGGAGGAAGTGGCAGAAAAGATTGTGGAGGCATATCATCAGAAAACAAATTGACAAAGAATGGAAAACATGATACAATACGCCTAATACAAATGGGAGTAAAAAAATGGGAATTCAAGAAGAAAATAGGCAGAGGATTGAAAATACATTGATAAAAATGTGTGCAGAAAGACCTTTGATTGGCGAAAAGGATCCTCATCTAGTATTAGATGGGTTAGGTGGAACTTACGACTTTAGACTCATGAAAGCAGGAACCATTGGACAAATCAGCACAGAGGAAAGTGGGCTTAGAGGTTTTTCAAATATAGAAATGTTAAATCGGGCATTGCCAGCAATAACGGCTAGGCTGTTAGATGGTAAGGCACAAGATGATTTAGAGGGAATTGATGAAACGCTGATTGACACCATACGGGGAACGGAGTTTGTGGGATGCTTACCCAATCTCTTAGATGGTATTGTAAATCATTGGCCAGTGATTCAAAATGGAGGTATGACACATGAAAACCTAACAGAAAGATCATCGTTGGCCGCAGTACTAAACCATTGTCAAAACGTAACAGCTTATCTACTTAACGTAGGAGAAGCAGAAATTACGATGGAGTAAAAAGGGATGGAAATATAAGAAAAAGGAGGTTAATGAACTGACCCCAAAAAGTTAGACATTTATGATTAAGCAATTTTCAAGGATTGATTTCTGTATTCAACAGGACTCAGTCCTTTTAACTTTGCTCGTATCCGTTTGTTATTATAATAATATATGTATTCTTCCACTTCTAGCTTTAATTCATCTAT